>NZ_NWTA01000011.1:0-223497 GCF_002531955.1 Rhizobium sp. M10
GGGTGACCTCAGCCTTGCCGTCGCCGATCTCGATCTTCGAGGCGAAGGTCGCCTGGGCCGAACCCAGCAGCGCCGCCAGCATCTGGCCGGTCTGGTTGGAATCGTCGTCGATCGCCTGCTTGCCCGTGATGATCAGCCCCGGCTGTTCGGCATCGGCGACCGCTTTGAGGATCTTGGCGACAGCGAGCGGCTCGACTTGATCGTCGGTCTCGATGAGGATCGCCCGGTCGGCACCCATGGCCAGCGCCGTGCGCAGCGTCTCCTCGGCCTTGGCCGGGCCGATCGACACCACCACCACTTCTTCGGCCTTGCCGGCTTCCTTCAGCCGCAGCGCCTCTTCCACCGAGATCTCGTCGAACGGGTTCATCGACATCTTCACATTGGCAAGCTCGACACCCGAACCATCCGGCTTCACACGGATCTTCACGTTGTAGTCGACAACCCGTTTGACGGGCACGAGAATCTTCATTTGCAATCCCCTTTGTTATTCCGAATGTTGGGCCCTTACAGCGCCGGCGTCTTGCCAGACAAGCTAAGGACACCGCGAGACCTATGCCTTGCGCTAGTGCGGCCGATCAGAAAGCAATGCCCAGAAGGCAAAGAGCGGTGTGTCGACCGACCTCATGGCGTGTTTGATCCCTGGGATATTATAGAACGATCCGCCGATGCCAGGCGAAAACCAGTTCCCCTCCCCCTGCTTGAACTCCCCCTCGGAAAGCACGAGATAGACCTCCTCCGGCGCATGATCATGATCCGGATAGCGCACATGCGGCGCCATCAACGTCACTCCGAGCCACAGGTCGCTCCGCTCCTCCAATCCGCCGGGGCCGATGATCATCGCATTGGCATGCCCATCGGCAAAATTGTCGCTGGCGGAGTGGTCATACTTGGTGCGCCGACGCCATTCAAGCATTGGCTCGATGCCTTTGAACACCTCGACCAATCGCCCCAGCGAAGGATCATAGGAGGTATCAATCGCGAGTGCCACATCAAGGTGAGCGCAGACCGGCAACCGGCTCCCGTCCCCCGCCCGTCTGGCCCCCGGCTGCTCCAGCCTTGCGAGAAACTGCCGGATCGAGCGCCGGGCTTCCGGGGCCGTCGCAAACCTCTGGAAAGCCTGAGACGCTGCGTCCAGGAAAAGCTGCAGGCTCTCCCCGCGTAAACTCATGCCATCCCCTCCCTAGAACAGGACGATTTTAGCCCGGCCAGCCAGTGGCCTCTCCTGCAATCATATATCTTTCGCGAGACGCAGGCCGTCATAGACCGCGGCATGCGTGTTGCGCGCAGCGACAGCGTCGCCGATCCGGAACAGCTGGAATTTGCCCTCGGGATTGCGAACGACCGACTGCGGTTCGCCGGCCAGAAGCTGGTCGTGCGACATCTCGCCGAAGTTGCTCGAATTGGGCTTCAGTTCGAAATAGAGCTCATCGAGCGGAATGGTCCCGTGATTGACGATGATCTGATCGTAGCTGCTCTGCTTGGCAATCCCGCCGTAATCGCTGCCGACATGGGCGACGAGTTGATTGCCGCTCTTCTCGACCGCCTCCAGGCGATAGGTGACGGTGAAGGTCACGTCATGCTTCTGAAGGGAGCGCATATAGGGCACGAGGTTCATCGCCATAACCTCCGGTGCGAAGGACCGGTCGGGCGTCATGATCTCGACCTTGGCGCCCGCCTTGGCGAGAAATTCCGCCGCCTGAAGGCCGGCATGGTCGCCGGCATCGTCGAAAATCAGGACGTTGGTGCCGGGCTTCACGTCGCCGGAGATGATGTCCCATGAGGAGACCACCAACTCATTGCCTCTCGAAAGAACTTCGGTATGCGGCAGGCCGCCGGTCGCGATAATGACGACATCAGGGTTTTCGGCTTCGATCGTGTCGGCTTCCGCCCAGGTGTTGAAGTGGAAGGTCACGTCGTATTTCTCGCACTGGCTCATGCGCCAGTCGATGATGCTGATCATCTCCCTGCGGCGTTCGCTCTGCGCCGTGAGGCGGATCTGGCCGCCGGGATTGTTCGCCGCCTCGAAAACGACCACCTTGTGGCCGCGCTCCCCGGCGACCCGCGCCGCCTCAAGACCGGCCGGACCGGCGCCGACGATAACGACCTTTTTCTTCACATCGGCCTTGGCCAGGATATGCGGCATGGTCAGCTCGCGGCCGGTGGCGGCATTGTGGATGCAGTAGGCGGCTCCGCCCTGGTAGATGCGGTCGAGACAGTAATTGGCGCCGACGCAGGGCCGAATTTCCTCTTCCCGCTTTTCGATGATCTTGCGAACGATGTGCGGGTCGGTCATGTGGGCGCGGGTCATGCCGACCATGTCGACCTTGCCGGCCGCGATCGCATGGCGGGCCGTGGCGACATCCGGGATTTTCGCCGCATGAAAGGTCGGAAAATCGGTCGCGGCGCGAATTTCGCCGGCGAAATCGAGGTGCGGGGAATTCGCCATTCCCTGGATCGGGATCACGTCTGTCAGACCGGCGTCGGTATCGATGTGGCCACGGATCACGTTCAGGTAATCGATGAGGCCGCTTTCCTTCAGTCGCTTGGAGATTTCGATGCCTTCGGCCTTGCCCGTGCCGCCGGGAAGACATTCGTCGGCAGTATAGCGTAGGCCGAGAATGAAATCGTCGCCCACCCTTTTCCGGATCGCCTTGAATACGTCGAAACAGAAGCGCAGACGGTTGTCGAGCGAACCGCCATAGGGGCCATCGAGCTCATTGGTGAGCGGAGACACGAACTGGTCGATCAGGTGGCCGTAGGCCTCGAGTTCGACACCGTCCATGCCGCCCGCCTTCATGCGCTCGGCCGCATCGGCGAAATCCTTGATGATACGCTCGATGTCCCAGTCTTCCATCTTCTTCGGGAAGGCGCGATGGGAGGCCTCGCGATGATGCGACGGCGCCACGACCGGCAGCCAGTCGCCCTTGTCCCAGCGCGTGCGCCGGCCGAGATGGGTGAGCTGGATCATGATCGCCGCCCCCTCCTCGTGCACCGCATCGGTCATCTCCCTGATCCAGGGCACGATCTCGTCCTTATAGGCGAGCAGGTTGTTGAAGACCGGCGGACTGTCCTTGGAGACGGCCGCCGAACCCGCCGTCATCGTCAAGGCCACGCCGCCCTTTGCCCGCTCCACCGTATAGGCGCGATACTTTTCCTTCGGCATACCGTCTTCCGGATAGGCCGGCTCGTGAGACGTCACGATGATACGGTTGCGCAGCTTCAGATGCTTGAGCTGGTAAGGCTGAAGGAGTGGATCATTCGACATGGGCCGTGGTTCCGATTAAAAACGACAGGGGAACGCTAAGCGCAATGTACATATGTGTCAACGCAGAAAACACATGGGTCGTTATTTTCGACACATATGTACATTTTTCTTGTGCGCCGCCTCGTAATTTGATAGGAGATAATTCATGGATCAGGCTTTGAATGACACTGGCTGGCGCGGATCGCAGGAGGGATGGCTGGAAGCAGCTTACCACTCCCTGCTCGAATCGGGCGTCGACTCGGTGAAAATTCTGCCGCTGGCGAAGAAGCTCAATCTGTCGCGGACGAGCTTCTACTGGTTCTTCAAGGATCGGGAGGAATTGTTGAGCGCGTTGGTGGCGCGGTGGCGCGACAAAAACACCGGCAACATCATCAAGCAGTCCGAGGCTTATGCGGAATCGCTGGCCGAGGCGATGCTCAACGTCTTCGATTGCTGGCTCAACACCGATCTCTTCGACGCGAAATTCGAGTTCGCCATCCGCAGCTGGGCGCTGCAGTCGGACGAGCTCTTGGCCGAGGTTCAGCAGGCCGACCAGATCCGGCTCGAGGCGCTGAAGCGCATGTTTATGCGGTTCGGGTTACCAGAAACGACATCAGATGTCAGAGCGCGAACAACATACCTCGTGCAGATCGGGTACATCTCCATGCAGTCGAGGGAGGATATCGCCGTCCGCATGAAACGGATTCCGGAGTATATTGCGATCTACACGGGCGAAGTGCCGCAGCAGAGAGAGCTTGACCGCTTCTTCTCTCGGCACGGCTATAGGCCCAGTTAGAGGAAGGCCGGAGATGAGCGTTTCCTTGAGGATCGGCATAATCGGTGGCGGCGGCTGGCTTGGCGGGGCACTCGCCGGCTCGATCATTGATGCCGGCCTGGTCGATTCTCGAAATCTTTGCCTCTCCTATCGCGGCGAGCAGCCGCGCCGCTTCCCGAACTCCTCCTGGACTTCGGATAATCAGGCGCTTGCCGACCGCTCCGACGTGATCATTCTCTCCGTTCGCCCCGGTGACTGGCATGGCCTGAAGGTCGATGCCGGCGGCAAACTGGTGGTCTCAGTCATGGCGGGCATCCGACTGGACGCCCTCTCAGAGCGCCATAACACCGGTCGCGTCGTCCGCGCGCTGCCGAACGCCGCCGCCGAAGTGGCCAGATCCTATACGCCCTGGATCGGCGCGAGCGGTGTCACCGCAGATGACCGGGCCCTTGTCGGCGCCATTTTCGAGGCTTGCGGGTCACAGGACGAAGTCGCAAGCGAAAGCGACATCGACTACCTCACGGGTCTTTCCGGATCCGGTCCGGCATTTCCGGCACTGCTCGCTGCTGCCATGATGAGCGACGCTGTCGCCCATGGCCTTTCGGCGGAGATTGCGCGGCGCGCCGTCAATACGGTGCTGGTCGGCGCCGGCCACCTTCTGGAACGTCGCGACGAATCTCCTGACGATACCGTTGCGGCCTTTCTCGACTATCGCGGCACCACCGCGGCAGCCATCGAAGGCATGCGCGACGCCGGGTTCGACGCTGCGGTGGCAGATGGACTATCGGCAGCATTCAAGAAATCGGTGAGTATGGGAGACGCTTCCTGACGACCGTTGAGGGTGGGTACTGCGGCACCCCACCTGGCTAGATCAGCCGCTAAATAGAGGGAACGAGAATGAAGAAACTACTTGCATCGACATGTTTGACGCTCGGCCTGCTCGGCGGCGCGTCTTTTGTCAGCGCTGCCGAATGCGGCAGCGTCACCATCGCCAGCATGAACTGGCAGAGCGCCGAAGTTCTCTCCAACCTGGACAAGTTCATCCTGAACGAAGGTTATGGCTGCAGCGCCGACATCACCGTCGGCGACACCGTCCCGACGATCACCTCCATGGCAGAAAAGGGCCAGCCAGATATCGCTCCTGAAGCCTGGATCGATCTGCTGCCGGATGTCGTCAAGAAGGGCACGGAAGAAGGCCGCATCGTGCAGGTCGGCTCGCCGCTGCCGGACGGCGGCGTGCAGGGCTGGTGGATTCCGAAATATGTCGCCGACGCCCATCCCGACGTCAAGACCATCGGCGACGTGCTGAAGCATCCGGAACTCTTCCCTGATCCGGAGGACCCGAAGAAGGGCGCCATCGTCAACGGCCCGCAGGGCTGGGGCGGCACGGTCGTCACCTCGCAGCTCTACAAGGCGTTCGGAGCCGAGAAGGCGGGCTTCACGCTCGTCGACACCGGTTCTGCTGCCGGCCTCGACGGTTCGATCGCCAAGGCCTACGAACGCAAGGAAGGCTGGGTCGGTTACTACTGGGCGCCGACCGCGCTGCTCGGCAAGTATCAGATGGTCAAGCTCGAAGCCGGTGTGCCGGAGGATGCCGCCGAATGGAAGCGCTGCATCACTGTTGCCGATTGCCCCGATCCGAAGCCGGCGGCCTGGCCCGTCGATCACGTCGTGACCCTCGTCGCAAAGCCCTTTTCTGAAAAGGTCGGCCCCGAGGTCATGGATTATCTGAAGAAGCGCTCCTGGAGCAACGACACGGTCAACAAGCTGATGTCGTGGATGACCGACAACCAGGCGACCGGCGAAGACGGTGCCAAGCACTTCCTGAAAGAAAACAAGGACATCTGGACCAAGTGGGTCTCGCCGGAGGCAGCCGCGAAGATCGAAGCTGCTCTCTAAAACCAAAAATTGCGGTGCGCGAAAAGCGCACCGCTTCTCACGCGCCGACAAAATCAAAAAGACTGCCACGGCTGTTTGACGAAAGGGGAACCGAGATGGAATGGTTTTACAAATTCCCGCACATGAACGATGACGCGCTTCGCAATCTGAAGAAGGCGATCGATGACGGCTTTCGCGGATTTACCCGCAGCTATGGCGACGGCATCGAAAGCCTGTTCGTGCCGCTGCAGCATTTCCTCATCGCCGCCGAGCGCTTCATGACGCAGACGCCGTGGCCGATCATCACCGCGATCATCCTGGCCATCGCCTGGTTTGCCAGCCGCAGCCTGAAGATTGTCGCCGGCTGTCTGGTGACGCTGATGCTGATCGGCTATTTCGACATGTGGGACGACACGATGCGGACGGTCTCGATGATCTTCGTCTGCACGGTTCTTTCCATCGCCATCGGCATTCCGATGGGCATCCTGATGGCCCGCTCCGACCGGCTGCAGCGCATCGTCAACCCGATCCTCGACGTCATGCAGACCATGCCGAGCTTCGTCTACCTCATTCCGGTCGTCATGCTGCTCGGCATCGGCAAGGTGCCCGGCCTGATCGCCGTCGTCATCTACGCCATCCCGCCGATGATCCGCCTGACCGATCTCGGCATCCGGCTCGTCGACAAGGACGTGCTCGAAGCTGCCGACGCCTTCGGCACCTCGCGGTCGCAGAAGCTGTTCAAGGTGCAACTGCCGCTGGCGCTGCCGACCATCATGGCCGGCATCAACCAGACGATCATGATGGCACTCGCCATGGTGGTCATCGCCTCGATGATCGGCGTCCAGGGCCTTGGCCAGCCGGTGCTGAAAGCGATCGCCAACCAGTACTTCACGCTGGGCATTTTCAACGGCCTTGCCATCGTCGGCATCGCCATCATCTTCGACCGGGTCAGCCAGGCATATGGCAAAAGGCTCCAGAAGCATCGGGAGACCGTCCATGGCTGAGCAGCATTTCGGCGGCATCAAGATCCGCCACCTCTACAAGATCTTCGGCCCCAACCCCGCCGCCCATGTCGAGGCGGTGCAGAAAGGCCTGACGAAGACCGAGCTCAACCAGAAATACGGCCACGTGCTCGGCCTGCGGGATATCAATATCGAGATCCCCTCCGGCTGCATCCAGGTCGTCATGGGCCTTTCGGGATCGGGCAAATCGACGCTGATCCGCCATATCAACCGGCTGATCGACCCGACCTCCGGCGAAGTGCTGGTCGACGGCGTCGACGTCGTGAAGATGAACGAGACCGAATTGCGGACGTTCCGCCGGCAGCAGACGGCGATGGTGTTCCAGAAGTTTGCGCTTCTGCCGCACCGCAACGTCCTCGACAACACCATCTTTGGCCTCGAAGTGCAGGGCATGGAGCGGGCCAAAGCCATCGACATCGCCATGCGCTGGCTGGAGCGGGTCGGGCTCAAAGGCTTCGAGCAGCGCTATCCCAACCAGCTTTCCGGCGGCATGCAGCAGCGTGTCGGCCTGGCGCGGGCGCTGGCCAACGATGCGCCGGTGCTTCTGATGGACGAGGCCTATTCGGCCCTCGACCCGCTGATCCGTACCGATATGCAGACGGTGCTTCTCGACATCCAAAAGGAAATCAAGAAGACCATCGTCTTCATCACCCACGATCTCGACGAGGCGCTGCGCCTCGGCGACCAGATCGCCATCCTGCGCGACGGCGAAGTCATCCAGCAGGGCACCAGCCAGGACATCGTGCTGCGCCCGGCCGACGAATACATCGCCAACTTCGTCAAGGAAGTGAACCGGGGACGGGTCGTCCATGTCGAAGCCGTCATGACGCCGCTGCATTCCGCCGCACCCGGCGGATTGACGATCGTCTCGGGCACAACGGTCGAAGAAGCCGTCCGCATGCTGGCCGCCACGCCGGACGACGATGCCAGGGTGGTGTCGCCATCGGGGGAAACCCTGGGGCTCGTCACCTTCCGCCAGCTCGCCGGCGCAATGGTGAACTCGCAGGAGGTTGCTGCCCGACGCGACAATACCCTTTCGGTCGCGCTCTGACGCTCCGCGCGGCCTCTTTCGGTTTGGACGGCGACACCGAGTTTCGGTGCCTCGCCGTGCCACTCAACCGGCAAGCCGGTTGTCTGAGCGATCACGATGTCGAAACTTTTCCGCATGTTCGTCCGTTACCTTTGAGCGTTTCTTCGAGGAAGGCGACAGCCTGGTGCTCGCCACCACCAACGGCGCGGCCGATTGGCTGGGCCAGGAATTGCGCTCGCAGGGTATCGATGCCATGGAGATCGGCGACTGCGCCGCACCGCGCGGCACCCTATGCCTTCTACGAGGGCCGGCGAGTCGCATTGGAGCTCTGATGCGCAGCGGCGAAGACGGGAGAGCGGAGCGCCGACCTATACATTTTGCGCAGGACCAGTCCAGACTGCGTCGCGAAAAGCCGATCGACCGACAATATCGACGCGCGACAATTGCTCCATGGCAGCGGAACACTAAAGTAACCGTGATCGGGGCCATGATGGTCTACGGTCTGAAAGCCAAACCCCTCCATCGATCACCCCAAATGATGGGAGGGGCTGCATCCATACGCACCCCATCCCGTGCGTATGCCAACTGCCTGTCAGCCTGCCGAAGGCTATCTCGAGCGGTCCACTTTAGAACCTTCGGCAGGCGACTTTCGCATGGCGCATTAAAGCACGCCGCCCATGCAAGCTGGCTAATCGTTTCATCATCGGATAACCATCAAAAGCAGCAGCGCCAAGGGTTGCCAAGTGCTGCCGGCTCTGTCAGTTCCTGCCGACCGGCCAGGAAAGTCCGACCCCATGGGCATTATCGACAAAACATTCGAAATCTTCGCTTTTCCGGCGTCTGCCAGGTTCGCTCTCGACTCGAATTCGCCTGGCCGGACAGCTTTCGACGCCCGCATCCGGTTGAAGCCTGGCCGCTGCGCCGCGACGTGCTGCGCTGAGCCCTCATTTTCGCTAATATGCGCCCAGGCCTCGCACATCGTTTCATCCAACAGGCCCTGACCAGGCGCGGAGGAGAAGGATAATGCCAGCGACTGCGGCCAGAAAGAGGGACGTACATCATGTCGATCTCCATGCGAGCGATGCCTCGTGCCGTGTTCGGTCAGAAGAAATAACGGGAACAGCATGACGGAAAACAGCGCAAAGCCATTCTCCTTCCGATTCCATGGTTCGTCCTTCGACAACATGGTGGAAACGCTCGGCGGTGCATTCGGCGCGTTTGATGCCGAGCCTGTCGGCCGCGCCAAAGACTTCCATTGGGGATTGGATTTTTCGGTGGCGGACAGCGCGGTCCTGCTGACCGGCTATCATGAGGCCGAGTTCCAGTTCAACATCGAGCCGACCGTCAGCACGGCGGAGTATCTGTCGCTCGTCGTCCCGCGTCGCGGCGGCATGGGAGTGACCTATGGCGCGCGCAAGGCCGAGGCCGGGCAAGGGAAATTGCTGCTCTACAACAATTTCGAACCCGATAGTGTTCTCATGCATGGGCAGGGGAACGTCATCGACGAACTGCTGATCAACTGGCCCGTTATCCTCCAGACAATCGGCCAGACGTTCGAAATGCCGTTCAGTGGATCGCTCGACCTGCTGCCGGAACTGGATCTGTCGACGCCGGTTGGCCGGACGATCGGCAATCTCACCGAAACGATCATATCAGGAATGCGCGATGACGGCCCCTTGCTGCAGTCGCCGATCGCCATGGCGCACATGACGCAGGCGCTGGCCGATCTGGTCGTGCGCATGGTGCCGCACCGGCTGTCGCATTTCCTCGACAAGGGGCCGGCCCTGATTGCTCCGAGGCATGTGCGCAGAGCGATCGAGTTCATGCAGGCCAACATCGATCAGCCGATCACCATGCCGAAGGTTGCCGAAGCGGCCGGCGTCTCGAGCAGGGCGCTCGAAACCGGTTTCCGCGCCTTCAAGGGAACGTCTCCCGCCGCCTACCTGCTGATGCTTCGCCTGCGCGCGGCGCGCCAGGATCTGCTCGATCCCGAAAGCAAGGAGACGATGAAGGCCGTCTGCCTCAAATGGGGCTTCTTTCATTTCGGCCGCTTTTCCGCGGTTTATAAAACGACCTATGGGGAATACCCCTCCGACACGAGGAAGCGCGTGAACCGTCGATAAGCCGGCCTGCATCGTCGTCGTCGCAAAATCACTGCACAGTTTTGCCCGACTGCTTCAGGACTTGGCCAATCTGTAAAACGCTCGCATCGTCCTCGGATCCCGCTTGACGATCTCAAGCGTATCGCCTCGCTCGGCCAGCGCGTTGAGTTCCCGCAGCACCAGCGCATGCGCGATCCCCAGACTGCGTGCGAAAGCGCGACTGTCAGATGCTATGTCGAGCTCCGCGGCGACGAGCAGGCCGGCCTGTATCGACGTCAGCCCGGCATCCCTGTCTTGCGCCGCAGCGACAAGGGCGAGAAATCGGCCGGCGTCGGATGCCTCTTCACTCACGCGGTATGTCGCCGGCGGAAGGAAACCATGATCGATTTCGAGGTCGGCGTATCGCTTTCCTCGCCGGCGCTGCCAAGCGGCACGAGCACGTTCAGCTCGGGATAGTAGCCGGCGATGCTGCCCCGCGGAATGTCATAGGGCACGAAGCGGAAATCCAGTGCGACGCGCTCGATGCCGTCATCATGCTCGCCGACCACATCGACGCGGTCGCCGGCCTCGGCATTGATCGCCTTCAGATCTTCAGGGTGAATGAAGATGACCTGCCGCTCTCCGTAGACGCCGCGGTATCGGTCGTCGAGGCCGTAGACCGTGGTATTGTATTGGTCGTGCGAGCGGAACGTCTGCAGGGCGAAACGTCCCTCGCCTTTTCGCGCGCGCTGATGCACCGTCTGTTCGGGAAGCCCCTGGCAGGCGAATGACGCTTTGCCGCTGGGCGTCTGCCACTCCCGTTGGGCGGCGGCGTTGCGCAGGTGGAAACCGCGCGGCTTGCGCAGGCGCGCATTGTAGTGTTCGAAACCGGGAATGGTCGCCTCGATATGATCGCGGATGCGATCGTAGTCCTCGGCAAGTTCCGCCCAGCCGACTACGGAAGAGCCGACCGTCGCTTGCGCAATGCCAGCGATGATGGCGACTTCCGAGAGGAGATGCGGTGAGGCCGGACGATTGATGCCGGCGGAACCATGCACCATGCTCATCGAATCCTCGACGCTGACGAGCTGGGAATTGCCGGCCGCGTTGAGGTCCATCTCGGTCCGTCCGAGGCACGGCAGGATAAAGGCCGTCTCGCCAGGCATCAGATGCGAATGGTTCGGCTTGGTTGCGATATGCACCGTCAGTTTCAGCCGCCGAAGCGCTTTCTCGACGAGTGCGCTGTCGGGCGTGGCGCGGGCGAAGTTACCGCCAAGCCCGATGAAAGCCTCGGCCGAGCCGTCGAGCATCGCCGCGATCGCGCCGAGCACATTGTGGCCGTGCTGGCGCGGGACGGTGAAGCGGAAGTGCGTCCCCAGCGCATCGAGAAAATCGTCCGACGGCTGTTCGTTGATGCCGACGGTTCGGTCGCCCTGCACGTTGGAATGGCCGCGCACCGGGCAGAGGCCGGCGCCGGGCCGGCCGATATTGCCGCGCAGGAACATGAAATTGGCAATCTCTCGGATCGTCGCCACCGAATGCAGATGCTGCGTCACGCCCATCGCCCAAGTGCAGATGACCCGTTCGGCAGCGATATAGACATCGGCGGCCCGTTCGATCTCCTCTCGGCGCAATCCCGATTGGTCTTCGATGTCGGCCCAGCTCGTCGCCTCCACCGCTGCCCGGTATTCGGCAAAACCCGCGCAGTGTTCGGCAAGAAATGCATGGTCGAGGACCGACGGCAGACCGGCGGCGACGGCGGCGTCTTCCGCAGCCAGCACGGCCTTGGCCATCCCGCGAACCGCGGCCATGTCGCCGCCGAGATGCGGCTGGAGATAGTGGCTGGCGATATCGGTGGACGCGCCACGCAGCATTTCGATCTTGTCCTGCGGATCGGAGAAGCGCTCGAGACCACGCTCGCGAATGGGGTTGAGGACAACAATGCGCGCGCCGCGAAGTGCCGCCCGGCGCAGATCGCCAAGCATCCTCGGATGGTTGGTGCCCGGGTTCTGCCCAATCACGAAGATCGCGTCGGCCTCTTCGAAATCCTCCAGCAGAACGGTGCCCTTGCCGACCCCGACTGCCTGGCGCATGGCGATACCGCTCGCCTCATGACACATATTGGAGCAATCGGGAAAATTGTTGGTGCCGTAGACGCGCACGAACAGCTGATAGAGGAAGGCGGCCTCGTTGCTGGCCCGGCCGGACGTATAGAATTCCGCCCGATCCGGGTCACCGAGGCCCTTGAGGATACCGCCGATCTCGGCAAAGGCGTCCTTCCACGCCACCGGCAGGTAACGGTCGCTGCTGGCGTCATAGCGCATCGGATGGGTGAGGCGGCCGCTGAGCTCAAGCTCGTAATCCGACAACCGGCGAAGCTGCGATACCGTCTTCTCCGCGAAGAAAGCCGGCGTTGCCCGCTTCTCCGTCGCTTCCCAGGCGACGGCCTTCACGCCGTTCTCGCAGAATTCGAACGACGATCCGTGTTCCGGATCGCCCCAGGCGCAGCCGGGGCAGTCGAAGCCATCCGGCTGGTTCGCCTTCAGCATCGTTCGCGCTCCGGAGATCGGCATCCCGCTTTGAAGCAACTGCTTCCCGCAGCTCTTCAAAGCGCCCCAGCCGCCGGCTGCCGCCGATTTCTTCCCGATAAATTTTGTGTCCATGCGCCCCTGTATTGTCGAAGCGCGGCAAACATCAAGGCCGTCCGCGCGATGGCTTGATAGAAAAATCCTATCGAACGCACGGATTGGCGCGGCGAAGCGGCGCGCTTTAGCCGGTTTCCTTTAGCGCGTGCCCATTCTCGCGCGAATGTGCCAGGATGCGATTGCGGCCTTGGGTCTTGGCCTCATAAAGCGCGGCGTCGGCCTCGGCCAGCAGCCGGTTCGGGCTGGCCCGCAGCGTTGCCCCTGTCGCGCAGGATATGCCGATGCTGGCTGTGACCCGCCCGAATTCGCTGCCGGAATGAAGGATATTCTCCTTGGTCAGGCGGCGGGCGAATTGCTCGGCGACGATCATTGCCCCCTTGGCGCTGGTATCGGGAAGAAACACTACAAATTCCTCGCCGCCGTAGCGCGCGACGATATCCGCCGGCCGGCTGACGGACTGGCGCAGACACTTGCTGACGACGCGCAGGCATTGGTCGCCGGCGGGATGCCCATAGGTATCGTTATAGGCCTTGAAGCGGTCGATATCGACCATCAGCAGGCTGAAGGGCGTGTTCTTTCTGGCGCTGCCGGCGGTCTCACGCGCGAAGCTTTCATCGAAGGCGCGGCGATTGACGATGCCGGTCAGCCCGTCGGTCTCGGCCAGATTCCTCAATTGCTCGGCCGACAGCCTGAGCGCGATTTCCGCCTGCTTCGTCGCCGTGATGTCCGAGACGACAGCCATCGCCGTGCCGTCTTCGGCAAGTCTCGTACGGATGCTGCGCCAGTCGCCGTTGTGAAGCTGCACCTCTTCGTCCTTGTTGCTGTGCAGCGTCGCGCTGGCGAGCTTGATCCACTCTTCCGGATCACCCTCCACCACGCCTGGCCGCTCGCCGGTTTCGACGACGCGGCGCAGGATGTCGCTGATATGCGCGCCGACCACCCGGGCATCACCAGACAACGGAAAGGCGCTGCGGTACTGATCGTTGCAAAAGACAAGAAAACCCTTGCTGTCGTACATGGCGATACCATCGGACATGCCGGCCATCGCATGCGACAAGAGGTTCTTGCTTTCGCGCAATTCCCGCTCCAGCGCCGTGCGCTCGGTCACATCGCGTGTCACGCCTGCAAGGCCGATCACTCGGCCCTGCCTGTCCCGGAGCGGCACCTTGGAGGCAAGCAGGAATCTGCCTTCGATATATTCGGTGGAATCGATCAGCGGCACTCCGGTGTCTATGACCTGCTGCTCGAGATAGTAGAGTTGCTCGGCGAGCGGTCGCGACATCAGATTGAAATCCGACAATCCGGTCATCTCCGCCGTCGTCCTGAAGCGGAAAAGCCGGGTCATGTTTTCATTGACCGTTATGAACCGGCTGTTTCGGTCCTTCACATAGAGATAGTCGGGCGACTGCGAAAATGCCGTCACCAAAATGCTTCGTTCGAGTTCCCATTGCTGTGTCTTCAGCAGAACGAAACCGCCGAGAACGGTTGCCAGGCAATTCAACGCGGTCAGGGGAAAACCGACGCCGGCGAGCACATGAGCATTCACTAGAGTGGGAAGGATGGCCATGGATAGGACCAATGCGACGCCAAGGGCGAGGCTCAGCAGCGCAACGTCCACGAGCACCGGAGATCTCTTGCGGGTCCAGAAATGACCGGCCACGCCGATGCCGGCGGCAACAGCCATCGTGATGATCCCGTCGACCATCGCCGTGCCGCCGACGGCAAATCGAAAGGCCATCGCCAGCGATGCGGCAAAAGCCGCCGCGATCGGCCCGCCGAACATGCCGGCCAATGCAAGCGGCGAAAAACGCAGATCGATATAGATGCCCGGATGAAACTCAACGGCCAGCAATATCGATCCGATGGAGGCGCCGCCGGCGACGATCCCGAATGCGATTTTTTCCTGGTTGAAGAAACGGCGCTGAAACTGGATCGAAAAAAGCGCCCACAGCGAAATCGCCAGGCACACGAAAGAAAGGTTGCCACCGAATTGCGTCCAATTGCCGTTCACCGCGCTGGATCCACCTTCCAAACCCACATAACAAACCTATTCATACGACGAGACTGGTTTGAGCTTCGTTAAATCGGAGCGCCGGATGCCTCATTTGCTGCCGATGCAGCTGGATATGCAAGCCCAGGACGCAAATAGTGCGCTATTCGGATAGGCTGGCGCGATAAGGATCAGCCGCTGGTTAAGCGGCGGCGAAGCGGCTGGCTTTGGGCGTTCCTGCTGAAGCCCGCGCCACACCGCTTTGCCTGCCACCACCGACACCGCATCGGCAGCGCGAGACGCCCGTCATGCCCCTACTTGCAGATCGCCGCGGCCAGAAAGCCGCGCATCGCCTCGCCGAAAGGCGGCCGCATCATGTATTCGGCTTCCACCATCCTGCTCTGGTGATAGACGGCGCGTGGATGCGAGAAGGCGAGGAAGCCGAACTTGCCGTGATAGGCGCCCATGCCAGAATGGCCAACGCCGCCGAAGGGCAGGCCTTCCGCCGTTACGTGGCTCATGCAGTCGTTGACGGTCACGCCGCCGGAGGTCGTGTTGTCGAGCACACGGCGCTCCTCTTCGGGGTCCCGGCTGAAATAGTAGAGCGCAAGCGGGCGCGGCTTGGCATTGATGCGGTCGATGACGTCGGCGATATCCCGATAGGCGATGACCGGCAGCACCGGCCCGAAAATCTCCTCCTGCAGCACGCGCATGTCTTCCGTGGGATCGAGGATCAGGGTCGGCGGCATACGGTGGGCCGATTGCTGGGAAAAATTCTCGGCCGCCGGGTTGATCTCGACGACACGGGCGCCCCTGGCCCTGGCATCGTCGATCAACCCCTGGACGCGGGCGTGATGGCGGGCATTGACGATCGAGGTATAATCAGGATTTTCCTTCAATCCCGAATACATCGCGCCGACCGCGGCCACTGCATGTTCGGCGAAGGCCGCCACGCTTTCCTCAGGCACATAGGCGTAGTCCGGCGCCAGGCAGATCTGGCCGGCATTCAGTGTCTTGACGGTCATGACCCGGCGCGCCGCATCTGCAAGGTCGGCCGAACGGCCGACGACGACGGGCGACTTGCCGCCGAGCTCGAGCGTCAACGGCGTCAGGTTGTCCGCCGCCGCACGCATGACGTGATGGGCGATCGCCGTGCCGCCGGTAAAGATCAGGTGGTCGAAAGCAAGCGATGTAAACGCCGTGCCCGTGGCCGGCCCGCCCTGAATGACGGCGATTTCCGTTTCGTCGAAGGCGCCGGCGATAAGTTGCGCCATCAAGGCTGCCGATGCCGGAGTAACCTCCGACGGCTTGATCATGGCGCGGTTGCCGGCGGCGAGAATCCCGGCCAGCGGGGCAAGGGCGAGCTGATAGGGAAAATTCCACGGGCTGAGGATCCCGATCACCCCTTTCGGCTGGTAGACCACCTCGGCGACCGCATCCGGGAACAAGGCCTCGTGCTGCTCGGGCTTCAGCCATTCGGCCACATGGGCCTTGGCGTATTTCAACGAACCGACGCAGGTGAAAACGTCGAGAAGCTGGCTCGCCTCGACGCTGCGGCTGCCGAAATCCTCCGACAGGGCGGCGGCAATTGCGTCCTTATGATCGACGAGAAGGGCGATGACGCGGTCGATGCGATCGATGCGGGTCGCTATGCTCGGCGGCCCTTCCTTGAGGAAGGA
Source organism: Rhizobium sp. M10 (assembly GCF_002531955.1). Classification (NCBI taxonomy): domain Bacteria; kingdom Pseudomonadati; phylum Pseudomonadota; class Alphaproteobacteria; order Hyphomicrobiales; family Rhizobiaceae; genus Rhizobium; species Rhizobium sp. M10. The sequence continues at coordinate 16,345 of NZ_NWTA01000011.1, forward strand.
CGCCCTTTGCCGGGCAAGCAGCGCCTTCATGGCGTCGGGGCTGGTATCGGTCGAGATTGGGCTGACGGTGTTCATTCTTTCCTCCCTTGAACGATGTCAGGCGGCCGGCTGACGCACGACCGGTTTCAGCACGATGCCCTTTTCCGCATCCTCCACCGCCTGGTTGATGTCGGCGAAATCATAGAAGGTGACGAGCCTGTCGAAGGGGAAGCGGCCCTGTCTGTGGAGGTCGATCAAGAGCGGGATCAGCACGTCGGGATTGGAATCGCCCTCGACGATGCCGCGGACCCGGCGTCCGCCGGACAGGATGTGGGTAAGATCGAGCGTCAGCGTCGCACCGTGCGGCGAAGCCCCGACGATGCCGCAGGTGCCGCGCGGGGCCAACACTTGTACGCATTGGTCGATGACGGCGGGCACGCCCGAGGCATCGATCGAATAATCGACGCCGGCGCCGGTCAGCGCCATGATCGCGGCGACCGCATCGCCGGCCTTGCCGTCGACAATGTCGGTCGCGCCGAGCTCGGCCGCAAGCGCCAGCCGCGCCGCATTGACGTCGACCGCGATGATCCTGGAAGCGCCGACGATCCGCGCCGCCATGACGGCGGCAAGGCCGACCGAGCCCATGCCGAAAACCGCAAGCACTTTTCCCGGCTCGACCTTCAGCGCATTCATGACCGCGCCGGCGCCGGTCTGGATGCCGCAGGCGAGCGGCCCGAGCAGCGCCAGATCGGCGTCCTCAGGCACTTTCACGATATTGCGCTCATGGCAGAGCGCATGGCTCGCAAAGGAGGACTGTCCGAATATATTGCCATGAATCCGCTCTCCCTCGCAGGAGAGCCCGCTCGAACCGTCGGCGCGTGCGCCGAAGAAATTGCGCGGGAAGAATTCATGGCAATAGGTCTCCTCATGTTCATTGCAGCTCGGGCAATGGCCGCAGGAATTGAAGGTCATGACCACGTGATCGCCGGGCTTCACCTTGGCGACACCCGGACCGACACGCTCGACGATGCCCGCACCTTCGTGGCCGAGCACCACCGGCTGCGGCACCGGCAGGTGCTGGTCGCGCATGACGATGTCGGTGTGGCAGACCCCTGTCGCCATCACGCGAACCAGGATCTCTCCTTCTCTCGGCTCTTCCAGATCGAGCCTTTCCAGCGAAAACGGCATATGCGGCGCACGCGCCACCGCGGCATGGATTTTCATCGCTTTCCTCCTCCCGATAATCCTCGCGACAGTCAGCGCGCGCGTTTGTAGGCGCCGAGCCCGGGCTGATAGGTCTTGTCGTCGAGGAACTGCTTCAGCCCTTCATCGCGCCCCTTGGTCTTGTCGAGAAACAGCATCTGCTCCAGCTTGGCGTAGATGTAGTCGTCAGCAAGCTCCCATGGCAGATTGCGCACGCGCTTGTAGGTGTCCTTGGCGGCCTTCAGCGTCACCGGGTTCTTTTCGAGCAGGCTGGCGCAGATCTTGCGCACGCGGGTTTCAAGTTCCGCCAGCGGCACGGCCTCGTTGACGAGGCCCATTTCGGCGGCCTTGCGCCCACCGAACAATTCGCCGGTCATGATGTAATAGAGGGCATCGCGATGGCGCATCACCTCGGCGACGGCGCGTGTGACGTTGCCACCCGGCAGAATGCCCCAGTTGATCTCGGAGAGGCCGAAATTCGCCTCCTCGGCGGCAATGGCGAGGTCGCAGGAAACGAGCGGCGTGAAGGCGCCGCCAAAGCACCAGCCGTTGACCATGGCGATCGTCGGCTTTTCGAAATACATCAGCCGGCCCCACCAGCCGCCGGATTGGCGGCGTGCCTTCAGCGTGGCGTCGCGCGGCTTGTCGTCGTTGTCGCGGAAATATTCCTTCAGATCCATGCCCGCCGACCAGGACTCGCCGGCGCCGCGCAGCACGAGGACGCCGCAGCGCTCGTCGCCTTCGAGTTCGTCGAGTACCTCGAGCATCCTGGCATTGAGTGCCGGATTCATCGCATTGCGCTTTTCAGGTCTGTTGAGGGTCACGAAAGCGATGCCGCTGTCGAATTCGACCAGAACCGGCGATGTCTTTTCAGTCATGGGTCACTCCATTGGTTTCGGCATGATGCCGGGCTCGGCGTCACAAGGCCTGTCGTTGAAGGGCTTCGGAATGGAACTGGCGCAGCAGATGTTTCTGCACCTTGCCGGAGGCGGTGCGGGGGATGGCGTCGACGAAAAGGATGCGCGCCGGGCGTTTGAAGGCGGCGAGCCTTGCCGCGCAATGGCCGGCAACGCCCTCGCTCGTTGCCGCAGCCCCCGGCCGCAGCACGACATAGGCAATGCCGCATTCGCCCCACCTGTCGTCGGGAACGCCGACGACCGCGGCATCGAGGATATCGGGATGGCTTGCGAGCACCGCCTCGACCTCGGCGGGATAAACATTCTCACCGCCGCTGATATACATGTCCTTCAACCGGTCGACGATGCGATAGAAACCGTTGGCTTCGCGCCGGCCGAGATCGCCGGTGCGATACCAGCCGTCGGCGAAGGCGGCGGCGGTCTCGGCCGGTTTGTTCCAATAGCCCGGCGTCACCGCCGGCCCGCGCAGCCAGAACTCGCCGATTTCGCCGTCCTCCACGTCGCGGCCATCCTCGCCGACGACACGGATGTCGAGCAGCGGCGCCGGAAGACCGACGCTGCCGGGATTTTCCTGCACCGCGCGCCGGTCGATCGGCACATGCAGCACGGTTCCCGCCTCGCTCATGCCATAACCGTTGACCAGCGCGACACCGTCCTCGAGATAGCTTTCGATCAGCGCCCGCGTCAGCGGCGCACCGCCGACGAAGAGCGCATGCAGGCCTGAAAGAGCCGTGGCGCTATAAGCAGGGTCGTTGCGCAGGGCGAGCGCGATCTGCGGCACGGCGAAATAATGGGTGATGGCATGCTGCCGGTCGGCAAGGGCGGCAAGCGTTCGCGCCGGCGTGAAGCGGTCGGAGACGACGAGCGTGCCGCCCAGCATCAATGTCGTGCGCGCCACCGCGATCAGCCCGATCGTGTGGAAGAACGGCAGGTCGCAGAGTGCGACGGAGCCCTGCCCGATCTCTCCGACGAAGGAGAAATTGACGGCGGCGAAGAAGGCGTTGCGGCGGGTGATGATGACGCCCTTCGGCTGTCCCGTCGTGCCCGACGTGTAGAGGAGAACGCAAGGCTGATCCGCATCGCCGGGCACCGGAGAAGCCGGAAGGCTCGCCTCGATCCGTGCCGCAAGACCGGCCGATCCGTCGCCCGTCGATATCACCATCATCTCGGCATCAGCCGCGGCGATGTCCGCTGCCGTTGCCGCAAACTCGTCATCGCGAACCAGGAGAGCCGGAGCGCAATCGGCAAGGATCGGGCGAAGCTCGGCGGCGTTGAGGCGCCAGTTGAGCGGCACGTAAATGGCGCCCGCGCGCTGGCAGGCAAAGGCTAGCACGACGGAATCCATCGCATTGCGCGCCAGCATGGCAACACGTGCGCCATCCCGCCGCGGGCCGAGCACCGCGCTGAGGAACCCGGCGCAGCGGGCGATCCGCAGATCGAGTTCGGCGTAGGTCAGCTGCCGGCCGGTGGCGATTTCGAACAGTGCCCGGCGATCCGGGGCGACACGGGCGCGGTACAGGACCGGATCATCCGTGACCAGCCCGCAATCCGCCGACGAAACCACCCCGGAAAAGGAATGCGCCATTTTCTCCTCCCATGCCCGCCGCTCCTCCAGCAGGCATCAAATTTGTATGTAACACATACTATTATTTTTCTCCGGCAATGCAAGAGGCTGTTCGCGGCAATCCTGTCATTCGATTTCAACCTCGGAATCGGCATAGCCGATATTGACTAACCCGCTGATTTTGATGGTTATGACGCTTGACGACGCGAGAGGAACGATGGCTGCAAAACCACCGCAGGACGATTTGGAGGGCGAAGAGACCTCGCTGGCGCCGCCGCTCGACGTCGGCCGGCTTGGCGATCTTCTGGGCTTTCACCTGCGCATGGCGCATGTCGCGATCTATCGCGATTTCGCAGCAACCATGGAGGAGTTGGGGCTGACGCAGAAGCAGCTCGCTGTGATGGAACTGCTGGCCGGCAATCCGGGCGCATCGCAGATCGACCTCGCCAATACGCTCGGCACCGATCGCGCCACCATGATGGCTCTCGTCAACCGTCTGGCCGGCCGCGACTTCATCGAGCGCCGCCCTTCCGCAGCAGACCGCCGCCGTCAGGAACTGCATCTGACGCCGGCCGGTCACGCGATGCTCGTGCAGGCGCGCGAGCGAATCGACAGGCACGAACAGCGTTTCATCACCCTGTTTTCACGCGAGGAAATGGACGGGCTGCTTGCTGCGCTGAGGCGGATTTACAGGGGAAATTGACGGGCTCGTTCCTGGAGCCTGGGCCGACCGGGCCTAAAATCATCCTGTTCTAGGGCCAATCGGCGTAGCCCGAGGACAGCATGCTGTTTTCGGAGCCGGCCGAAGCGCGGGCGATCTCGCGATAGCCGGCGGGCGAAAGCCCGGTCTTGCGCTTGAAGAAATGGCTGAAATAGGTCGGGTCGCGAAAGCCGAGGCTGTCGGAAATTTCCTGGATATTGCGGGCCGAACGCTCCAATCTGAGCTTCGCCTCCTGCACCACCCGCTCGTGCAGCAGCTGGATTGGCGAACGGCCGAGCGCCCTCTGGCAGATGGAATGCAACCGGTCGGCAGTCACGCCGAGCTCCGCAGCATAATCGCTGATCGGCCGGTGCCGACGAAAACCGGCCTCGACGAGTTGCCGATATCGCTGCAGAATGGACGCGGTTTCGCCCTGCCCTCGCTGCTCGCTTCTCTCGCCGCCTGCGCCCCGCCACAGCGCCATCAACATCAGCCTGATATAAGCGGATGCGACCATCCAGGAGGAACGCGAGGGATCGCCGAGTTCGCGCACCAAGCCTGAAATCAGCGGACTGATTTCGGCTACCAGCGGCGGATCCGATACCTCAACGAGCTTGCGCTGCTCGGTGAAGATACGCAGCGAATAGGATTCCACCTTCTCGCCGATCGCATCGACCATGATCTGCGGCGACGCCCCGACCAGATGAGCCGCATTTCCGGCGGCGATCGAAAGGTCGCAGCCGGCCTGCGGCGGCAGGAAGGCAAGCAGCGCCCCCTGCAGCGGCCGATCTTCGCCATTGTCGAAATGAAGCTCCGCACTTCCCTCCCCAAGCAGAAGAAAATGGTAGAAATCGGCATAGAGACCTTTTTGCAGCCGGATGCGCCGGTGCGATAGCGACGGGCCGTGCCACTCGCCCCTTGCATAGTGATGAATGCCGCCGTCGGTCGCCAATGCTTCTCCTCCGCTCTGGGATCAAACACTGCGACAATCGCCGGATAATTACAATATTAACCCAATAAATCGCATTCCATCCTGAAACGATCGGCGTAACCTACCCTTCATCAGCCTTTGGGAGGAGGCACTCCAACAGACGCGGAAACCGCCGGGCGGCCTTTGGGCCGCGGCATCCGCTCGTTTTCTCCCATGGCAAAAAAGCAAGCGCCAGTCCGTGGCGGATGAGGAAAAACCGTGTTCTCGGCAAAGCTGATGATCAACAATCAGGTGATGGATGCTTCCGAAGGCGCCACCTTCGAACGCATCGATCCGCTCACCGGTGATGTCGCGACGATTGCCTCGGCAGGATCCGTCGCCGACATGGCCAGGGCGGCCAATGCCGCTGCGGCCGCCTTCCCGGACTGGTCGCAGACCGGCCCCGGCGAACGGCGGAGGCTGCTCAATGCCGCCGCCGACATTCTCGAAGCCCGCACGCCCGAACTCATCGAAGCCATGACCGGCGAGACCGGCGCCACCGCGCAATGGGCAGCGATCAATTGCGGGCTCGGCGCAGATATTTTTCGCGAGGCGGCGGCAATGACGACGCAAATCTCGGGTGAACTCATTCCTTCAGGCATTCCCGGAAGCATGGCCATGGCGGTGCGCCAGCCGGCCGGCGTCTGCGTCGGCATCGCCCCCTGGAATGCGCCGATCATCCTCGGCACGCGCGCCGTCGCCATGCCGCTTGCCTGCGGCAATACGGTTATCCTCAAAGCCTCCGAACTCTGCCCGAAGACCCACAGCCTGATCGGCGAAATCCTGCGCGACGCCGGTTTCCCGCGCGGCGTCGTCAATGTCGTCTCCAATGCGCCGGGCGATGCCGCCGCCATCGTTGACGCCCTGATCGCCCACCCGGCCGTGCGCCGCATCAACTTCACCGGCTCTACCCGTGTTGGCAGGATCATTGCCGAATCCTCGGCCCGGCATCTCAAGCGCTGCCTGCTCGAACTCGGCGGCAAGGCGCCGTTCATCGTGCTTGCCGACGCCGATATCGACGAGGCCGTGCGTGCCGCCGCCTTCGGCGCCTTCATGAATCAGGGCCAGATCTGCATGTCGACCGAACGGATCATCCTGATGGACGAGATCGCCGATGGCTTCGTCGGCAAATTCCGCGCGAAAGCCTCAACCCTCGTTGCCGGCAATCCCAAGGACGGCAACACGCCGCTCGGCGCGCTGATCAATGCCGAGGCCGTCCGGCGCGTCAGGTCGCTCGTCGACGACGCCCTGCAGAAAGGCGCGGTGCTTATCTGCGGCGGCGAGGCTCACGGCACGCTGATGGATGCGACCGTCATCGATCACGTAACGCCTGCCATGCGCATCTATCGCGAGGAGAGTTTTGGACCGGTCGCGGCGATCATCCGGGTCGGCAGCGTCGACGAGGCCGTGACGGTTGCCAACGACAACGAATACGGGCTTTCGGCCGCCGTCTTCAGCGCCGACGTCAACGCCGCCCTTGCCGCCGCCATGCGGCTCGAATCCGGCATCTGCCACATCAACGAGGCGACGGTTTCCGACGAGCCGCAAATGCCCTTCGGCGGTGTCAAATCGAGCGGCTACGGCCGCTTCGGCGGCAAGGCGGCGATCGATGAATTCACCGAGCTCAGATGGGTCACCATGGCATCGGGAAAACGGCACTACCCGATCTGACAGATCGGCCGAAATGAAGAATGGGAACGGGCTGGGAGGCCCATCAAGAGGGAGGAATGATTTCATGAGCGGAAAATTCAACGCGGCATTGCTGAGCCGCCGCTCTTTCATCGCATCGGCCGCGGCAGGCGGCGCAGTACTGGCGCTTTCCGGCCGCGCGGCCTTCGCCCAAAGCGGCGATACGCTGAAGGTCGGCTTCATCAGCCCGCGCACCGGCCCGCTCGGCGGCTTCGGCGAGACCGACGGCTATGTCCTGGACCTGGCGCGCAAGGCGCTGGCGAACGGCCTGCAGGTAGGCGGCAAGACCTGGAAGGTGGAGATTCTCGATCAGGACACCCAGTCCGATCCTTCGCGCGCCGGCCAGCTGGCGAAGGAGCTGATCAACAACCAGGCCATCGACCTGATGCTCGCCGTCTCGACGCCCGAAACCATCAATCCGGTGGCCGATGCCTGCGAGGCGGCCGGCATCCCCTGCCTCTCGACGGTCATGCCCTGGGAAGCCTGGTATTTCGGCCGCGGCGCCAAGCCCGGCGCGCCCTCGCCCTTCAAATGGACCTATCATTTCGGCTTCGGCGTCGAAGAATTCCACAAGGCCTACGTCTCGCAATGGAGCCTGATCGACACCAACAAGAAGGTCGGCGTCATGTATCCCAACGACGCCGATGGCAATGCGATCCGCGCCCATCTGGCGCCGGCGCTTGCCAAAGCCGGCTTCACCATCGTCGATCCCGGCGCCTATGAAACCGGCACCACCGATTTTACCGCCCAGATCGCCCTTTTCCGGCAGGAGGGCGTCGAGATCTTCAACTCCTTCCCGATCCCGCCCGACTTTGCCGCCTTCTGGCGCCAGGCCGCACAGCAGGGTCTCACCCAGCAGATCAAGATCTGCCAGATCGCCAAGACGGGCCTCTTTCCCTCCGACATCGAGGCGCTCGGCGATCTCGGCATGAACATCGGCAGCGCCGCCTATTGGCACAAGGCCTTCCCTTACAAGTCGACGCTGACAGGCGTCTCCGGAACCGAACTCGCCGACGGCTATGAAACGGCAAGCGGCAAGCAGTGGACGCAGCAGCTCGGCGCCAGCCTTGCGCTTCTCGACGCCGGCTTCGATGCGTTGAAGGCGAGCAGCGACGTCAAGAGCAAGGAGGCCGTCGCCAAGGCGATCGCCACGCTCAAGACGACGACGATCGCCGGCAAGGTCGATTTCACCAGCGGGCCCGTCGCCAACGTCTCTCCCGGACCGATCATCGGCACGCAATGGGTGAAAGCGGCGGAGGGCTCGAAATTCGCGCTCGACTACGTCGTCACCGAAAACGCCACCGATCCCAATGTCCCGGTCGGCGCCAAGCTCACCGCTTACAACGGATAGTCGACAGTGCAACAGCGAGCTCACAATCGGCCGGGAGGAACCTTTCTCTCGGCCAGGGGAATCCACAAACGGTTCGGCGCGCTCGTCGTTCTCGAAAACCTCGACTTTTCCATGGGTGATGGCGATGCGGTCGGCATTGTCGGGCCGAACGGCGCCGGCAAGACGACGCTGCTCTCCGTGCTTGCCGGCGCCTTCCCGCCGAGTGCCGGAAGCATCACCTTCGATGGCGCCGACGTCACGCGCCACACGGCGGCGCAGCGCTGCCGCTCCGGGCTCGTGCGAACCCACCAGATCCCCAAACCCTTCAGCGGCATGACGACTTTCGAAAATGTTTTCGTCGCTGCATCGCACGGCAATGCCGCAAGCCGCGACGAGGCCTATGATCGTGTGGTCGATGCGCTTTCGCTCTGCGGCATGCTCGCCGTCGCCAATCGCCCGGCCGATACGCTCGGCCTTCTCGATCGCAAACGTCTGGAACTGGCCCGCGCGCTCGCCACGCAGCCGAGGCTGCTGCTGCTCGACGAGATCGGCGGCGGGCTCACCGACGGCGAGGCAAGCGAACTCGTGGACACCATCCTCGAACTGCGCCGCCGCGACATCGCCATCGTCTGGATCGAGCACATCGTTCATATCCTCCTGCAGGTGGCCGAGCGGCTGATCTGCATGGATGCCGGCCGGATCATCGCCGATGGCGAGCCGCAAGCAGTCATGAGCAATGCGGACGTGGTCAAAGCCTATCTCGGGGGGACGCCGGCATGAGCCTTCTCTCGATCCGCAACCTCGACGTTCGCCACGGCCTGCTCCAGGCGGTGCGCGGCGTCAGTTTCGATATCGCCAAAGGCGAGGTGCTGGCGCTGGTCGGCGCCAACGGCGCGGGCAAGACGACGCTGCTGCGATCGATCGCCGGCGCCCATCTCCCAGCTGCCGGCCAGATCCTTCTCGACGGCGAAGACCTCGCCGCCGTCCCCTCTCACAAGCGCATCGCTAAAGGCATCGCTCTGGTGCCGGAAGGCCGCCGGCTGTTTTCCCAGATGACCGTCGAGGAGAACCTGCTTCTCGGAAAGAGCTGCGGCCGCAAGGGCGACTGGAGCATCGATCGTGTCCTCGACGCCTTCCCGAACCTGAAACCCCGCCGTCGCGCCAAGACCGGGCACCTCTCGGGCGGGGAACAGCAGGCGACCGCCATCGGCCGGGCGCTGATGAGCAATCCCGATATTCTTCTGCTCGACGAGGTTTCGCTCGGGCTTTCGCCCCTGGTCGTCGACCGCGTCTATGCCCAGTTGCAGGCACTGCTGACCTCGGGAACCACCATCGTGCTGGTGGAACAGGATCTCACCCGCGCCATGAGCGTCGCAAACCGCGTCATCTGCATGCTGGAGGGACGCATCGTCCTTGATCGGCCGGCGGCGGCCGTCACCCGCGAGCATGTCACCCAGGCCTATTTCGGCTTGCACCGGGCTGCCGGCGAAAGGAGCGCATCGTGATCAACTCCCTGCTCCAGGGCATTCTGCTCGGCGGCTATTACGCCGTCATCGCCTGCGGTCTGTCCTTCATGTTTTCGGTCATGCGGATCATCAATCTCGCGCATGGCAGCCTGGCGATCGCCGCCGCCTACGGGCTGTGGCTGCTCGCCGCCAAAGCCGGCATTTCACCTTTCTCCGGGTTGCTGATCGTGCTGCCGGTCATGGCGGTCCTCGGTTGGCTGCTGCAGCGCTTCATCCTGGAACGCAGCGCCCGCGGCGGCACGCTGCTGCCGATCCTCACGACCTTCGGCCTGTCGATCGTCATCGACAACCTGCTGTTCGAACAGTTCGGCGCCGACACCCGCTCACTCGCGCCCTTCATCGGCAATCTCTCCTATGCGTCATGGCAACTTCCGGGCCATATCTTCGTCGGCAAACTTTCCGTGATGATGATGGTGACGGCGATCCTCCTTCTCGGCGCGCTGCAATTCTTCCTGAGCCGTTTTGCGCTCGGCCGCGCCATCCGCGCCACGGCCGAAGATCCCGATACGGCAGGGCTCGTCGGCATCGATGCACGTGGGGTGAATGCCGTCGCCACCGCAATTACCATGGTCACGATCGGGATCGCCGGCGCCTTTCTCGGAATGCGGGCAACCTTCAGCCCCTATGCGGGCGGACCGCAGCTGCTCTTCGCCTTCGAGGCAGCCGTCATCGGCGGAGCCGGATCGCTCTGGGGCACGCTTGCCGGCGGCATCATTCTCGGCCTTGCCCAGTCGCTCGGCGCGCAACTGCATCCGCAAGGCTTCCTGATTGGCGGCCATGCCGTGTTCCTGCTCGTCCTTTTCGTGAGGCTGTCCCGGTTCGGCATGCCTCGGCTCGACAGGCTCGGCGCCTTCTTCAACGTTCGAGCACGTCTCAGGAGCCCGACATGACACTCGTCTCCAACGGAATATCGATAGAACGCTGGACGACATCGTCACGGATGGCGATCTGCTCCATGGCCGCGTTGCTCGCCCTGCTAGCGCTCGCTCCCATAATGCTCGGCGCCGGCGCGATCGACCGGATGACGGCCCTGTTCATCTATGTGATCCTGGCCGCCATGTGGAATGCGCTCGCCGGTTTCGGCGGGCTCGTCTCCGTCGGCCAGCAGGTGTTCTTCGGCCTCGGCGCCTATTTCACCATCCGGCTTGCGGATGCCGGGCTCGATCCCTTCGTCTCGATCTTTGTCGCCGCGATCGTGACCGGTGCGCTGTCGGTGCCGCTTTCGCTCTTCATGTTGCGGCTGAAAGGCGGCGAGTTCGCGATCGGCATGTGGGTCGTGGCCACCCTCGCCCACCTCCTCGTCAATCTCGACAGCCTCATCCAGGGCGAAACGGGAACCTCGCTGATCTCGCTCAACCTCTATGACAGCGGCATGCGGCGGGCGGCGATCTATTGGCTCGCCCTCGCCTCCATGGCGGCCCTGCTCGGCGCGCTCTTCATGCTGATGAGAAGCCGCGCGGGGGCGGCCATGCAGGCGATCCGCGACAATGAGGAGGCGGCGACCTCGGTCGGCGTGCGGGTGATCGCGACCAAGCGGCTGCTCTTCGTGCTCGCCGCCTTCGGCATCGCGGTCGCCGGCGGCCTGTGGCTGGCGACCGCCACGACCTTCCAGCCGAAGACCTATTTCAGCGTCCAATGGACAGCCTACATGATCTTCATGGTGCTGGTCGGCGGGATCGGCAAGTTCGAGGGCGCGATCCTCGGCGCCATCCTGTTCTTCGTCATCGAAACCTTCTTCGGCTCAGCCGGCGTTTGGTACTTGATCGGCCTCGGCGCCACCGCCCTGATCTTCTCGCTCTACTTGCCGCGCGGGCTGTGGGGCGAAATCGAACGCCGCTTCGATTTCCAGCTTCTGCCCGTCGGCTATCGGCTGAAACTTCCCGGTCCGAACAAGATCAAATGGGAAGAATGAGCCGGCTTGCCTCCAGTTTCTCTTGTGAAAGGTGACATGCATGCTTTTTGGTAAAACGATCCTGGTAACCGGCGTGGCTTCCGGAATCGGCGCGCGCACGGCGGAACTGGCCGGCCAGATGGGTGCCGAGGTGATCGGCGTCGACGTGCGCGAACCCGCCAATGGAAGTGCCGCCTTCATCAGGGGCGATCTGTCCACCCCATCGGGCGTCGCGGAGATCGTCGCCCAGCTTCCGTCGCGCCTCGACGCGCTCGCCAATGTTGCCGGCCTTTCCGGCAACACCGGCGTCGTCTCGACGCTCGCCGTCAATTTCTACGGCCTTCGCGCCCTGTCGGAAGCCGTGGCACCGCGCCTGCGCGAAGGCGGCGTCGTCGTCAACGTCGCCTCGATTGCCGGCTATGGCTGGCGCGCCAATCTCGAGCGGGCAAAGATCCTGACCGGCATAGAAGGCTTTCCCGATGTCTCGGCGGTCGCCGCCGAACACGGCCTCAGGGACGAGGAAGGCTATCCGCTTTCCAAGGAACTGCTCCTGCTCTGGACCATGCGCGCGGCGCACCAGCCCTTGTTCAAGGACCGCGGCATCCGCGTCAATGCGGTGAGCCCCGGGCCGGTGGAAACGCCGATCCTGAAACAGTTCCGCGCCGTGCTCGGCGATGCCAGGGTCAACAGCGACATTACCCGCGTCGGCCGCGCCGGCACCGCCGCCGATATCGCGCCCGCCGTGCTCTTCCTCTGCTCGGACGGCGGACGCTGGATCAACGGCGCCAATCTGGCCGCCGACGGCGGCCTCGAAGCATCGATCAATGCCGAAGTCCTCGGCTTTTAGTTCCATCCCTCAGGAGACTCCCATGAATATTTCCCTGCTCATCAACGGCGCCGACCGCGCAGCTTCCGGCGGCCGGACTTATGATCGTCTCGATCCCTTCACCGAGAAGCTCGCGAGCCGCGCTGCCGCCGCAAGCCTGGAGGATGTCGCCGCCGCCGTCGATGCCGCCTCCGCCGCCTTCGCCACCTGGTCGAAGACCGGCCCCGGCCAGCGCCGCGCGATCCTGATGAAGGCCGCCGACATCATGGATTCCAAGGCGGGCGAATTCACCCGGCTGATGATCGAGGAAACCGGCGCCACTGCACCCTGGGCCGGCTTCAACGTCATGCTTGCCGCCAACATCCTGCGCGAGGCCGGCGCCATGACGACGCAGATATCAGGCGAGATCATTCCCTCCGACAAGCCCGGCGCGCTCGCCATGGGCGTCCGCCAGGCGGCCGGCGTGTGCCTTGCGATCGCGCCCTGGAACGCGCCCGTTATCCTCGCCACCCGGGCCATCGCCATGCCGATCGCCTGCGGCAATTCCGTCATTCTCAAGGCATCGGAACAGTGCCCGGGCACGCACCGGCTGATCGCCACCGTGTTGACCGAAGCAGGCCTGCCCGCCGGCGTCATCAATGTCATCACCAACGCGCCGGAGGATGCGCCTGAAATCGTCGCGGCGCTGATCGCCCATCCCGCCGTCAGGCGCGTGAACTTCACCGGCTCAACCAAAGTCGGCAGGATCATTGCAGAGACCTGCGGCAAATATCTCAAGCCTGCCCTTCTCGAACTCGGCGGCAAGGCGCCGCTTGTGATCCTTGACGACGCCGATCTCGACGGTGCCGTCAACGCCGCCATCTTCGGCGCCTTCATGCATCAGGGGCAGATCTGCATGTCGACCGAGCGGATCATCGTCGACGAGACGATCGCCGACGAGTTCGTCGCCAGGCTGGCCGCCCGCGCCAGCCAGTTGCCGGCCGGCGACCCGCGCGGCCACGTCGTCCTCGGCTCGCTGATCAGCCTCGACGCCGCCAAGAAAATGGAAGAGCTGATCGCCGATGCGACGACCAAGGGTGCAAAACTCGTGGCCGGCGGCAAGCGCTCGGGCACCGTGGTCGAAGCCACACTGCTCGATCACGTCACGCCTGACATGCGCGTTTATGCGGAAGAATCCTTCGGTCCGGTCAAGCCGATCATTCGCGTCTCCGGCGAAGCGGAAGCGATCCGCATTGCCAACGACACCGAATACGGCCTGTCATCCGCCGTCTTCAGCCGCGATGTCCAGCGGGCCATGGCGGTGGCGGCGCGGATCGAATCCGGCATCTGCCACATCAACGGTCCGACGGTGCATGATGAGGCGCAAATGCCCTTCGGTGGCGTCAAGGGCAGCGGTTACGGCCGCTTCGGCGGCAAGGCGGCGATCGCCGAATTCACCGACCTGCGCTGGATCACGGTCGAGGATTCCGCCCAGCATTATCCCTTCTGACCGTCGACGGTGTCGCCTGCGACGGCGGGTCACGCCATGACCGCGATTGCGGCCATGGCGCCGGCCATCTTCGCTCCGATGACTTGCATCGATGCTCGCGGCTTTCAGCGCCGGGAGCCGTTCAGCGCCTCGGCAAGCTTCAGCCAAAGATCGTGTGGCGGCGACGGAACTGGTCGCGTACCGTCGTCGCTGGCCCGGATTTCGCCAGCGACCTCGTCCGGTCCGACCGCCGTCAGCATTCGCCGGAATTTTGAAGCCTTGTTGGTAAAACGCTCCGCGCCCTGTTCTCCGAGCACGGTGCGGACTGTCGCCATGGCCAGATTGAAGTTCTTCTGCAGCGGTCCAAATGCGCCGCGGTGCTTGTCCCGCATGCCGCGATGGAGATCGCCTTGGGCGAGAGCGGCCATCGCATCGTTGAAATCAGCGAGGTTATTGCCGATCGACGACATCAGTTCATTGAGCATCGTCGCCGAACGCCTGAAATTCGGGTCCGTATAGTCGGCATTCATTCGCCGCGTCAGATCGCCGTTCATGGCAGCATCGGCGAATGCCGCGATGTCAGCGCAGAATCGGGCCTTCTGATCCTCACTGTCGAGATCGCGGGGATCTCGGCCTTGATGCGTCGTGTTCGGTCCGGAGCTGTTCATTGTCTCGACCACGCACCAGCCTTAGCGCAACACGCCGCCGTCATCGGACTCGCGACAGATCAAGAGAGCAGCAATGCCATGCACCATATTCTATTCCCCGCTGACCAATTGCGCCGCTGCCGCTCATGAGTGCGCCGGCGCCAGCTTTGCCAAAAGCAGGACCATCCAAGGCAGCAACGCTTTAAAAAAGTCCTTCCTCGCCTCTACTACAGGATATTTGCTGCGCAGAACGGACAGCATCAGCGTTTTTTGACCATGATCCGGCGGCCTGGACCACCATGCCGGTCAGCTCCTCCTAATCGACCCGCTTCAGGTCTTTGGGAACGCCATATGCCGATCCGTCGTACCGCAGCCGGCGTTTGTCGATCGTCGTCTTATCTTCGCTGTTGCAATTATTATCCGTTCCGACCCGATTGACGGATGTCGTCGTTTTCTCGGTGACGACGATGTCGGCAACCGTGGCTTTCGCTGATGGAACCATCGAAAGCGTGCGCGTGGTTTCGCTAAACTCACCGGCGCAGACGGTATCCCATTCTCCGTGACTTTCGCCGACGACGATGTTGTCGAGAACCGGCTTCAGCCCATCACCTTCGATCGCGAAGAGCCATAAGGTCGTTTCACCAAATGGATTGGCGCGCGAGCTGCCGTCCAGCGAAACACGCAGGCCGAAAGCCGTTCTCTTCGGAGCGAGCTGATAGCGTGCGGTATCGAAGGCGACGCTTCGTACACGAAAGGCGTCGTCGGACATAAGGCCGTCAAGACGCAACCGCTGCCTTACTTGCAGGTTGGCGCTGTCGACGACGAGCAGTTCGATATCCCCTTCGTTTTCCGAATCCGACTGCTCTGTCATCAACGGAACCGCAATCAGCGTCAGCTGGGGCTGAGCCGGCCAAACCCGGCAGATCACCGCATGCGGATCGCCATCAACACTGTCGCCCTTGGGTAGCGTGATGGTTGCCCCCTCGAACAGAAGAGTACGATCGTCGGCATTTGTCGCGCTCGGATAGGCACGCCGAATGATGTCTGCCGCACGGCCGGCGCATTCATCCTGCCCCGCCAATGCCGCCGGAGCGCCGAGCCCGATCAGGACGATCGGTGCGAAGAACAAGGTTCGGACGTTCGAAAACCGCTTCATATTGATCCTCAGCAAAACCAGCCATGCAAAGCGTGAGCTGCAGCATACGGATCGCACCAAAGCCAGGCGCGCGTCAATTCTCGACCAGCTGCGCCACGGCGCGGCTTCACCCCAGTCAGCTCACTCTGCGTATAAGCTTGGCCCGCCAAACACCGCGGGAAAAGGCGGTGAGCAGCCTTCACGGTCAGGACATCGAAGCAAGCCTATATGATGGCGAGCGATGGCGGCAGAGTTGCGGGAGAAGCGTCATCCGTCGAAAGGAGCCTCTTTGCATGACGCTGAAATCTCCGTTTTCATTGAGCCGCGCCTTAAAAGCGCAGAAAAAATTGCGCCGCCTGGTCGAGAAGGTCGCACGCCAGAGCTGGCCGTTGGCAAAGTCAACCAAGGCGAAGAAAAAGCACGTCCGGCCGCAGTTCGTCGAACGGATTGGTTTCGGCAGCAATCCCGGAAGGCTCAAGATGAAGGTGTATGTTCCGCCCCGGCTGGCACGCAACTCGCCGCTTGTCGTGTTGCTGCACGGCTGCCTGCAGACCCCGGAAAGTTTCGACGCTGGCAGCGGCTTCAGCGCGCTCGCTGGCCGGCGAAGGTTTGCGCTCCTCTGTCCGCAGCAGAGCCGCAGCAACAACGCCAATCTCTGCTTCAACTGGTTTCGCCCGAGCGCGGTCGCCCGCGACCGCGGCGAATTGATGTCGATAAAGCAGATGATCGACACCACCATCTCAGACCACCGGCTTGATGGATCACGTGTCTATATAGCTGGGCTCTCGGCAGGCGGCGCCATGGCATGTGCGCTTGCGGCTACCTACCCCGATATGTTCGATGGCGTCGCGATCTTCGCCGGCCTTCCCTTCGGCGCGGCGCGGGATGCAGTTTCCGCGCTTTCGCTCATGCGATCGAGCGTCGAAAGGTCTGCGCTGGCATGGGGCGATTTGGTCCGCTTGGCCTCTCCCGGCGCCACCCTGTGGCCGCCCTTATCGATCTGGCAGGGCAGCGACGACCGCACCGTCCATCCTGCAAATGCGGAGGCGATTTTGTCACAGTGGCTCGATGTGACCGGCCTAGAAAGGAACGCCGCAATCCTCCGAATGAAGCCCTGGGGCCGCGTGGAGCGATGGCAGGCCGGTGGCCGCGATCCGATCAGCTATTATCGGCTCGACGGCTTCGGCCACGGATTGCCCGTCGGCAAGGACAGCCTGGCAGGCGTGAAGGGCGGGCGAGATAGGTTCGTGTTACCGGCAGGCGTCTCTGCGCCACGCGAACTGATGAAGCTATGGGGGCTTTGAGGGCGAGCGCATGTCGCTCCGTGGCCAGGGCGTGACGGTTGGCTGCTTTGCTTTCTAGAAGCTCATCCGCGGGCAAGAGGGCAGCGCGGTCCGATTCCCACCGAGAGTGAGAGGGCGGATCATCCGCCGGCAGCAAGACGGCGTGGCCGGCTATTTAAAGACAATGAGGCTCGCCGGAGTCGGCGGCATCGGTTTGACCCTAACCCGCACGGCCTGCCAGCCTTCCCATCTCGGTCAGCTCACTCTGCGTATAAGCCTGGCCCGCCGGCGTGCTGGCGAGCATCTCCCAGGAAAACGCCGCGGGAAAAGGCGGCGACACGCGATCTTCGTTCGGCACGAAATCGACCGCGACGATCCGACCATCCTCTGCAAGGCTCGCGACGTCGGGCGAACCAGGCGTTTCGGCACCCGACGATGGAGATTCCGAAACGCCTCCAGATCAGCCGACCGGCGTACCTCGGCGCTTCTCGATATCGGAAATGATCGCATCCCAGTTTTCCGGGGTGAGCTCGCGCTGGTCGGGCTCGCGGGGCGGCGGACTGACGCCGCCCTTGGCGCCGACGATCGGGCCGGTCTTGGCGTAGATGCCGACCGTGTCGTTGACCGTGCGCTTGAGCATGTCGTTCATCATGTCGGTCTGCTTGTGGAAGGCCTTTTCCTGCTTGATGCTCTGGTAGATGGTAAAGCCTGACCAGGCCGCCCAGGACACCGCGCCGGCAACGGCAAAGCCGAGCGAGAAGCCGCCGGAGACCAGCGCGACCGTTGCGCCGGTGCGTCCGAGGAAGGTGGAATTCACCAGCATGTTGGCCACGCCCGCAATGCCCTCGATCGCGCCAATCGTGTCCGCCACGGTTCCGATACCCATGAAGATGAGATCGACGGGGTCGCCCTTGCCGCTCGTGAGGCCCTGCAGGAACTGGTAATATTCCACCGGCAGCCAGGCGACGCCGGCAACAGCGAAGACCGTCGTCCCGGTGTTCTTGAAGAAGGCGGAAAGCACGCTGCGCTGCGCCCGCGCCAGTTCGTCGGAAACCCCGACAAGCGAGCTTATGCCATCCAGCAGCGAGAAATTCGAAGCCTTGATCGCCGAGCCGAGCGCACTGCCCATATGCGCCAGCGCGCCGAGGGCGTGCAGAACGACGACGCCGATGCTGTCCCAGGTCGGGCTGGTCATGTTGAGGCCGGCATAGATCGAGCGGGAGGCGGTGAGCACCGACATCACGCCGGAGGACAGCGCCGCCTTGTATTTGACCGGATCGACGCCTGCCGGCGCCGCCGTCGCGGTCTTGTCGATCAGCTTGTTGAGTTCGGCCTTGATGGTCTCGATGCTGCCGCCCGGACGCATCAACCCCCAGAGCGAGGTGAAGACCGTCGTGAAATTGGTCTTGTATTGCGCCATGGCCTCGGCGTTGCCCTTGAACAGGGTTTCCGCCAGCGCGTCGAGGCTCGGGGCGATGATCTTCTTGATCGCCTCTTCGGCGGTCTTGCCGTCGACGATGATCGGATCGATCACATCCGTGCCGGGCATCAGCGTCTTCATCAGGCCCGACATGGAAAGCCCCATGTCCTTCAGGCTGGATGTCAGATATTCGCTGTCGATATAGGGCAGGTCGAGCGCCTGGATCGTCTTGCTCCAGCCATTGTCCTTGGTGCCGAACATGCGCTCGGCAATCCAGGCGTCGCCGCCGCTGCCGGCGAAAAAGCGTCCGTCGCCTGAGCCGTTGGCGGCGATCCCCTTGCCGGCCAGTCCGGTGCCGATCATGATCGCCGCCATGACGTCGTTGAACGAATAGCTGGCAAGATTGCTGGAGGGCAGCGGCGAGAAATTCTTGTCCCATTCCGGATTGGCCGGCAGCTTCGAGACGAGGCTGGCGCCCATGACGAGGCCTTCCAGCGCCGTCTGCACCGCATGGCGGTAGCCCCAGACCTCCTTGCCGCCGGGCGCGCTCAGGCGCGATGTCAGGCGCTCAAGATTGCCGGCGAGATCGCCGATCCCGATTTCTCCGGCGCCGACCTTGTCGAGCAGCGGGCCGAGAAGCGCCTTGACGTCAGCCTTGAACTGATCACGAACCTCGGCGCTGTCTCCCCCGTAAAACTGGTTGGCCATCGCCTGGATGGTCGGGTTGAACAGATGGGTGATATTGTTGGGGACGGTGCTGCCGAACTCGGAAGCCGCCACCTTCTTCAAGCCGTCCAGATCGATCTTCAGATCGGGGAACAGGCTGCCGCCGAGCCCGAGCGACTGGTCGGAATCCACAACCGGCAGGATGGAGCCGAGCCCCTTGAGCTCCCGCTCGGTCTTGTCGCCGGCCAGGCCCATCCGGATCAGGCCATCGAGCGCGGTCGTCGGATCCGAGATCGTCGGCAGCACGTTCTTATCGAAGAACTCGGCATAAGTCTTGTCGGCGATCGCCGAGCGCTGCTTCACGAAATCGTCGGGAAGCACCATGGAATAGAAGCCGAGCGCGGAATTATATTCCTTGAGGATCGTGGCTGTATCCTTGCCGGCTTTGAGCCCGTCGTTGAGGATGCCGCCATTGACGATGTCGCGTTCGAAGGCATCCTCGACCTTCCCGCGCAGGTCTTTCATCTTCTCATCGCGCGTGATCGTGTCGTTGATGATCTCGGAGGCATCCTTGTTGGTATCGGCCGGCGCGACGCGATAACCGGAAAAGATCAGCTTAAAGGCCTTCAGCGCCTTCTCGGTCATCAGCGAGTTGACGTCGGGATCCGAGCCGAGAATGGAAATCGACTTGTCGAGATCCTTCAGAATCTCCTGATCGTTGTAGATGCCGCGCTGGTTGTCGCCGAGGCTGTCCTTGTATTTGCCGAAGGTCGCCTTGGTCTGAAGCAGATCGAGATACATGATCAGCTTCTGCTCGGCGGTGTAATTCTGCGGGTTTTTGACGACGTCGATGCTTTCGAAGGACTTGTCCTTGTCCTTCAGCCCCTCCATGAAGCCCTGATTGATCTCGCTCATGAAGTCGGACTTGAACAGCAGGTCGATCACCGGCTGGATCGGCGCGGTCGGGCTGGAATCCGTATTCGATGTACCGGCGAGCGAAACGAATTTCGGGCTGGTCGCCGGCATCGATGCGGACGTAAAAATCGTCATGCCCGTCGTCGCCCCGTCGGAGGCAAACGGCGATGTCTTCTTGACCGTGGCGCTCGTGGTCTTGCCCTGGTCTGCGGAAATTTCGGACTTCGCATTGGAATCGGCATTTAGCCGGAGAAATGAAACCGTGTCGGTATCCGAAGATGCTGGTGCGATCGAAGACATGCGTTCCCTTTGATTTTCTTGTCCGCTTTTCACGGATGACGCCGTTTACCTTACGTTAGGCATAAAAACGACCTTTGCGGGATAATGCAAGTCCGGTAGCGACATTGCGGTTGCAAAAAAGTTCGGGCACCTGACGCGAGGGAGATCGACGGCGAAAAGAATCGCGGCTCTCCCTCATCGGAGAAACCGGGCAGAGCGCACTTTACTCGAGCTCTGAGAGGCGGCTTCCCCGGCTTTGCCGGGACGGCATGCCGCCAAATGCTTTTACCAGACGAACGACGGATCCGGCCCGAACTCGAGATGCACGGACTCGCCCATGTAGCGCTCCAGCTTCTCGTTCAGCTGCTTTTCCATCTTGTCGAGTTTCTTGACGCCGTTGGCCATATCCCACAGGCCAAGCGCCAGCCCGACGCCGGAAGCGATGAGGCCGGTGACCAGCCCGGCCGCAGCCAGCCCCGCCTTCGCAGCGTTGCTGAAGATGGTCACCACTTCGGGCGCCACGGTGCCGAGGCCGGAGAAGGCGCGGGACATCGCATTGGTCAGATAGAGCATCGCTTCGGAGAAGCCGATCAGCGCATTAGCAGTGCCGGCAACGCCGCCGATGACTTCGAGAGCGCCCTTGGCGCGGTCGCCGGCCTTCATCGACCGCGATGCGGAGTAGAAGCTGAGGCCGGCCATGGCGAGGCCGCCGGCCGCGCCGAGTATCTTCCCCGCCGCTTCCATCGTCTTGGGCGAGAAGCTCATGGAGATGCCCTTGCCCCAGCTGCCCGGCTCATTGCCGAAAACGCTGAACGGTTTGCCGGCAACGTCGAGATTCTTGCCGAGCCCCTCCATCGTCATGCCGACGATCTGCGTCGCCGAGCCGACCGCCGCCGCGATATCGGTAGACGTCCACTTGCCGCCCACACCGAGGCCGCG
The DNA here is from genome assembly GCF_002531955.1 of Rhizobium sp. M10. Taxonomy (NCBI): domain Bacteria; kingdom Pseudomonadati; phylum Pseudomonadota; class Alphaproteobacteria; order Hyphomicrobiales; family Rhizobiaceae; genus Rhizobium; species Rhizobium sp. M10. The sequence continues at coordinate 37,692 of NZ_NWTA01000011.1, forward strand.
CGCCACCAGCACGCTCGACATCGTCAGCATCTGCACGGCGTGCACCAGACCGGCCTTGTAGACCTCGGCGTCGATGCCGGCCGGGGTGCGGGTCTGGCGCGGCAGATCGAGCGAATCCTTGAAGGAGGCGAGCGCGTCGTCGAGCTTCATGCCGCCGCGCACCAGGCGAAGCACGCCATCGACATTGCGGGCGATGTCCTGCGCCAGATTCTGTTTCACCGTTTCGCTCCCTGCAGGCGCATTTGCGCTAAGGAAGTCCTGGGCGAACTTGTCGGCGAGCTGGCTGATGGCCTCGTTCGTCGCACCGGGCACGAAAGCATCGTCGGGGCCTGACAGCAGCGGCCCGAGATCGACCCTCTGCCCGTCGCCGATATATTTCTCCTTGATGATGTTGGAGAAGGTGACGTTGGCGGCGCCGATATGTTCGTCGATATAATCCTGCGGCAGGAGATCGACGAGCGTGTTGAGCTCGGAATAATAATCCTTCAAGGCATCGTCGAAGCTCTTGCCGGCGGCAAGCGCCCTGTCGATCGCCTTGCCGCCGGCGATGTCGATCAGATAGGCGTCCTCGATGTTGGTCAGCAGATCGGAATTCTCAGGGCGCTGCAGATATTCCTTCATGCCGCTTGCGAAGGTGTCAGAGAGATATTGCTGGGTGGCGGGATCGGCCGTCAGCTTTTCGATCCGTGCATCGAGGTCTTTGCCGACGCGCTCGCCATCGGGAACGCTGTCGCCATACTGGTTCATATAGCCATTGAACTGCTGCTTGATTTCGATGAGGTCGTAGAGCAGCGTCGCCTTCTGCTCCGGCGTCAGCTGGTCGAGATGGTCCATATTGTCGGGCGCGACAAAATCCCGGTTCACGTCTTTCACGGCGTCGCCGAGAATGCCGTATTTGAGTTCGTCGAGCTTTTTCAGCGTCGGTTCGTAGGCCGTCGACGGCGCATAACCGCGCAGCACCTTGCTCTCCAGGATGTCGTTGTCGTCGATCGGGCGCTCCACGACGGGCTCGGTGACCTGCACGCCCATGGCGCGGGCCATCTTCTTCAGGCTGGATGTCAGATATTCGCTGTCGATATAGGGCAAGTCGAGACTTTGGATGGTCTTGCTCCAGCCATTGTCCTTGGTGCCGAACATGCGCTCGGCAATCCAGGCGTCGCCGCCGCTGCCGGCGAAAAAGCGTCCGTCGCCTGAGCCGTTGGCGGCGATCCCCTTGCCGGCCTCTCCGGTGGCGATCATGATCGCCGCCATGACGTCGTTGAACGAATAGCTGGCAAGATTGCTGGACGGCAGCGGCGAGACGCTCTTGTCCCACTCGGGATTGGCCGGCAGCTTCGAGACGAGGCTGGCGCCCATGACGAGACCTTCGAGCGCGGTCTGCACCGAATGGCGGTAACCCCAGACCTCCTTACCGCCGGGGGCGCTCAGGCGTGACGTCAGGCGCTCCAGATTGCCGGCGAGATCGGCGATCCCGATTTCCCCGGCGCCGACCTTGTCGAGCAGCGGGCCGAGAAGTGCCTTGACATCGGCCTTGAACTGATCACGAACCTCGGCGCTGTCTCCCCCGTAAAACTGATTGGCCATCGCCTGGATGGTCGGGTTGAACAGGTGGGTGATATTGTTGGGAACGGTGCTGCCGAATTCGGAAGCCGCCACCTTCTTCAGGCCGTCCAGATCGATCTTCAGATCGGCAACCGAGCCGGTTTCGCTCCTGTCTGCCCCCGCATCGGCCAGTATCGCAGAGCCGCTTTTGGCCGGCGTGGATTGCACGAAGATCGACGGACTGTCGCCGGTCGGAGCGATCTTGCGTATGTCGCTGACGTCGATGGTTTTCGCCGATGCCGAACGGCTGGTCGCGTCTTTCTGGCCAAGGTCCACGACCAAAGCCTCAACCTCTCCCAATCCACTGCCGACGCGTTCCACCATTTTTCATCACTCCCGATCAAAGGCTCCGCACGCAGCGGAGAACCGGACGCTTCGTTAGGTCAGAAGTTTTTCAGTTATGTGACAAGGGATCGGCTTGTCGGGAGGACTGCAACCGGTCCTGGCGCCGCCGTCTTCCTGCGTCATTTCGCGCACCGGCGCGGCAATCGGCCATGGAAAACGCAAGGGGCAAGATCCAAAAGCTACTCGTTTTCCAATGACTTGATCATATCCGACAGAATGTCGGTTCGTGTCGCAATCCTGCGCGCTCGCGCGACCTCGTCTTCGAGACGATCGGCGCGCCGTTCAGCGGCTGCAACCGCTTCCTCCAGCGCCCTGCCCCTGTCCTGGGCTTCCGCTTCCATCGCCCGCAGCTTCGACTGTTTTTGAACGATCGCGTGCACTTCCGCACCGGACACGAATTTGCCGGCAGCCAGGTTCTGGCCGATCGACGCCTGATCCACCCGCGCCTGCACCGCTTCGAATTCGGCGCCTTCCCGTTTTCGTTCCTCGGCCAGACGTGCGATCGCGCCGCGTGCTTCCGCCAGCTGCCAGGAAAGATTCTCGGCCCGCAGGTTGCGGATTTTCCGTAGCTGTTCGAGGGGGGACTTCTTGGGCATGCGGCGGATTCAGGTGCCGTTTCCCACCGTTATCACTTCGATCTGGCCGCCCTTGAAGACCCGAATTTCCTTCGTCGCCTGCCGGCTCAGGACATCCTCGACGGCTTTCACGAAGATCTGCGGGCCACGCACGAGCACGAGCCCGCTGCCTTGATCCTCGCGAACGGCATCCGCGGGAAGTAACGGAAACAAGGCGTGAATGGCGCTTTCCATCGTCTTCCAGCTCCGGCCCTTCCGCTCGAAGATCACCGTCGCCACCTCCTGCTTCGGTGCGATGATGACCCGGCTGCCGTCGAAGGCGACGAAGAGATTGCTGGCATCTCCGAGCTTTGCGAAGGCCTCGACACCATTCTCCTTTACCGACCAGTTCTGCACCGTGCCGCTCAGCTTGCCGACCGTCGTCACCGGAATTCCGGACATGAAGGAAAGCGTTTCGACAACATCGGCAAGCGGCTGCGAGACGACATTCAAACGGAGTTCGCGCTGATTGGCCTCAGCGGAGGCCGATCCAACAAGGACCAAACCGATCAAGACACCGGCAGCTATACGCCCGACCATTTCGCCATACCTTTCGATCTCTATCGAGCCCGGGGGGATAACATGCCTGACGGCGCTAAGAAAGATCCACGACGACTATCTTAATATAAGGTTAAACATGATAGTAAATCATGGCACGTCGATTCTGAACATGAGTTACGATCAAGTATCGACTCCTATCCAAAATGCGAATTACATGTCCAGATTGCGCATTAACGAATTTTTCACGTACATATTGAAATTTATATTTGTCCGTATAAGTTCTCCTCGCCAATCCATGAAGGAGATAGATTTATGGCAACTTCCACTTCCACGTTGGACGCGGGCGTCAGCTCCGCGATTTCCAGCTTCAAGGCCGCCCAGAACGAAGCAACCGAGCAGAGCCTGAAGGTTGCAACCGAGATCACCAAGATCAACGGCGTTGCCAACGCCATCAAGAAGATCGGCCCGGGCTGATCCAATGCAAAGGCGAGGCAGCGCAAGCTGCCTCGCTTCTTTTTTCTGGACGGCTTCCAAAGCCCATCTGAACCGGTTTCCAAAGAGCATGCGCGCGGATTTGTATTCATTGCCGTCGAAATTCGGGAAGGGCGCCGAAAGCAGGGGTTCACGACAGGAAGCAATGCGGCTTGCGACTCCGGCATTGCGCATCAGCAAAGGCGGCCGCACCTCTTCCCTGCCTCTGGAGCCGGGAACCCATGTCGTTGGCGGTGGCCCCGGATGCGACCTCGTCATTGTCGGCGCCTCTTCCGAACCGGCTTTCTCTCTTTTGCTGACTAAAAAATCCGACAACGTTTCCGCCTCGATCAGCGCTTTACGGGACGATATCATCGTCGCCGACCGGCTCCTGAAGCCGGAGGAGACGGTTCCGCTTCGTGCCGGGCAGACGATCCGATTCGATGGAACCGAATGCCGGGTGGACGGACTGACGCAACCTTTGCGGCGCGGCCGACGCAAAATGGTCGCAGCCGGGCTGTTGATTCTGGCAGCACTTCTGCTTTTGGCCGGCTTTCGCAACGACGAAACATCCGGCAATGCCGTGGTTGCCGTGAAAACGGCGGCGACGGCGGAGAGCCGGCCGACCGCCGAAGCGATTGCCGAAGAACTTCGCCAGGCGATCCGGCTTGCGCAATTGCCTGAGAACATGACCGTGGCGCCGCTTGCGACGGAGATCCGTGTCGGGGAGAATTCGTCTCTTTTGAGCTTTGACGACAGAGCGAAGCTTCACGATATCATCGATGCCTTGAACCGGCGCAGTCCGGTTCCGATCGTCGACAGGAGCAGCCTCTCCTCCGGGCTTGCAGGATTTGTTGCCGCCGCAGGCTACGAACCGTTCAGGTTCATCGTCGGCGCGGACGGCCATCGCTATCAGGAAGGCGATACCGTGGCGAGCGGCTGGCGGATCGACAAAATCAGCCCCGGCGAACTCACCGTCTCGCGCAATGGCGAGGCCGACACGATCGACTTCAACTTCCCCGCGGGCGACCTAAATCTGCGGCTGGCGAAAAGCGCCGACGCGGAAGGCAACTGATCATGAACATGGTCTCGCCGTCCCTCGCCATGCTTGCGCGCCGCACGGACATCCTTTTTGCGGTGTTTTTCGCCGTCGTCGTGGCGATGATGGTCATACCTTTGCCGACGATCATGTTGGACGCGCTGATCGCCTTCAACCTTGCCTTCGCCTTCGTCGTCCTGATCACGACGATCTATCTGAAGAACGTCCTTGAGATCTCGACCTTCCCAGCCGTTATCCTGATCGGCACGATCTTCCGGCTGGCGCTGACGATATCCTCCACCCGGCTGGTGCTCGCCGACGGCCATGCCGGCGAAATCATCCAGGCCTTCGGCTCGTTCGTCGTCGCCGGCAACCTCGTCGTCGGGCTCGTCGTCTTCCTGATCGTTGCGCTCGTCCAGTTCATCGTCGTGACGAAGGGCGCCGAGCGTATCGCCGAAGTCGGCGCGCGATTTACGCTCGATGCGATGCCGGGCAAGCAGCTTGCCATCGACAGCGACCTCCGCAATGGCCACGTCACGACGGAAGTGGCGCAGAAACGGCGCGCCCGGCTGGAACGGGAAAGCCAGTTTTTCGGAGCGATGGACGGCGCGATGCGCTTCATCAAGGGCGATGCGATCGCCGGCCTGGTGATCGTCGCGGTCAATCTGATCGGCGGCCTGACGATCGGCATTTTTCAGAGGGGCCTGAGCTTTTCCGAAGCCGCCCACCTCTATTCGCTGCTCTCCATCGGCGATGGCCTCGTCTCGCAGATCCCGTCCATGCTGATGGCGGTTGCCGCCGGCACCGTGGTCACACGCGTCAGCGATGACGACAATGGCAGCCTCGGCACCGATATCGGCCGCCAGCTATCCAACGAGCCGCGCGCGCTTGCGATCGCGGCTGCGATGACGATTGCAGTCGGCTTCGTTCCCGGATTTCCTTCGGCCGTTCTGTGGCCGATCGGCCTGGCTCTCGCCGCGATCGCCTTCTTCGTTACGCGGCGGAAAAATGGGGCAGCGGCGGCGGACCGCTCGGAAACGACAGCAGATGCCGGCGCTCAAGCGCTCGACCGGGCAAAATATGGCGATCCTGTTATCGCCACGCTTTCCTCCGCCACCCTCGAACGTCTGGAAGCGGGCGGCCTCGGCGCACTCCTCGAAGGACAGATCCGGGTCGCCGCGCGTGCGGTCGGCGTTGCCGTGACCGTGCCGACATTCAATGCCGATCCTCGCATGGGCGACGATCTCATCCATGTCCAGATTGAAAATGTTCCTGCCGGACTGATCCAGTGCGGCGATGACCGGCCGCTCGAGCGGATTGCCGACGATCTCGTCCGTATCGTGCGCCGGCACATCGGCTCGCTGTTCAGCGTCGATGATGCCACGCAATGGCTCTCGAGCCTCGAGCCCCGGCTTGGCAAGCTCGCGAGCGACGTGCGGGATCAGGTGTCGCCCATGCTGATGGTCGCGGTCGCTCGCCGCCTGCTCGATTCCGGCGTCACGCTCTCGCAGCCGAGAGGTCTATTGGAAGTCATGCTGCATGCCGGGCTGGATCAGGACCCGGATTCGCTGGCGGAAAAGGCACGCTGGGCGCTGTCGCGCCAGATCGCCTTCGGCCTTCTCGACCGGCGCGGCATATTGCCGGTGCTCTCGCCGGCCCCGGAATGGGAACGGCTCGTCCGGAGCTACAACGGGACGGATGACGCGAGCGGAAAGATGGAGATCAGCGACAGATTGCGGCTGCTTGCCGAGCAAACCCGGCAGGCTCTGGCCGATGCAAACGAACGCGGTTTCGATCCCGTCATTCTCGCGGCCGACGACTTGCGTCTTATCACCCAGGCGTTGATGATCCGGCACAATTGCCGCATTCCGGTATTGGCAGCCGAAGAAGTCGACCCGGATATCACCTGCGAAGTCGTCGGCGCCGTCCAGCCGGCTGAAACCGGGCTTCCGTCAACACGACATTTCGAAACCAGCGCCGTCAGCGGAAAACGCTGACGGCGCTGGTCAATTGCCGGATTGGCTACCGCGAGGCCGGACCGCAAAACTGCAATATGAATGGCGCAATGCAATCGATGGGGAGGAATGCAATGTATGGTGTGGATGGACAAAGGCCGTTAGACTTCGACAGAACCTCCCGCTTCGATGTCGACTCCGGTTGCCACGGGGGCGGAAACAAGATCGATACCGATTCCAACCGCACCTCTGTTCCGGATTTCTTCGGCGGCCAGACCCGCAAGGCATCGCCCTTCGACGAGGTCTCGGGCAATCCGCCGATGCTGACATCCTATGTGCCGAAGACGAAGAACACGTCTGAAGGCAGCGCGGATTCCGAATTGAAGGATGTCCTGCGCAAGCTGATCAACTGGCTGTCGAATTCCAGGAAGACCGACAATGCCGACGGCACGTCGTCGACGGGCGAGACGCAGGCCAACACGACCGAAAACGGTTCTGAAAAACAGCTGCTGGCGATGGTGCTGGTGCTGCTGGTCCTCGACATGCAGGGCAGGAATTCGCCCGGCACCAGGGAAACCGGCTTGACGCTCGACAGTCTCGCCGACAATCTCGAAAAGAGCGCCGCCGGCTCGAACATGGATCCGGGCCTGCTGTCTCTCCTGAAAGAGATTCTCGCCATGCTGACCGGCAAATCCGATGCCGGTCGCTCGCAGAGCGAAACCAAATCGCTGATCGACAAGCTGTTCGACAACAACGCGGCGACGGCCGAGATGGATCCGTCGCTCGTTTCGATGCTGAAGGAGCTGCTGACCCTTCTGCTCTCCAGGAAGGACGAGGGCAAGTCCGGCTCGACCGACAGGGTAGCGGACGGCAGCCGGAGCGAGGCGACCGATAGAAACCGGTCGGATTCGTCGCTCGAGGACATGCTCGCCGATCTTCTCGGCAACAGCCCGGCGACTGCAAATCTCGACCCCGAACTTCGGTCGTTTGTCGATGAACTGATCACCAGTCTGCTCGGGGTCTCCCCCGATACCTCGTCCAAAACGGACGAGAGCGGCAACAGGGAAACCGACACGCGTCAGACACGGACGGTTTCGCCTGAGCATTCCTCCACCACGAAGGTCGCTCCGTCGAGCGACGGCGAGAAAAAGACGACGGCAACGTCCACCGAAAAGTCCGACCTGTCGGATAAGGGAAATGTCATCACCGTCAATGAGCCGATCGTCGTCGATGGCGGCGTATTCGATGGGAAAGGGGCGACCTATACGGCATCGTCGAAGCTCGGAGACGGCGGCCAATCCGAAAGCCAGTCGCCGGTCTTCATCCTCAAGAACGGCGCCACGCTCAAGAACGTCGATCTCGGTGAGAACGGCGCCGACGGCATTCACGTCTATGGCGGCGCGACGCTGGAGAACGTCAACTGGCAAAATGTCGGCGAGGACGCGCTGACGGTCAAAAGCGCCGGCGACGTCACGATCATCGGCGGTTCGGCCAAGGGCGCGACCGACAAGATATTCCAGATCAATGCCGATACGCATTTCTATTTGAAGGACTTCGCCGCCGATGGTTTCACCACGCTGGTGCGCACCAATGGCGGCAAGCAGATCGATGCCGATGTCATCATCGACGGCGGTTCCTTCGCCAACGGCACCAATCTCTTCCGGACGGACAGTTCCCTTGCAAGCGTCAGTTTCCAATCGGACATCGCGCTCGACAATGTCAGGAACTGGACGCGCGTGGGGGACAAGCAATCGGGCGTCTGACGACGCCCGTCCCATAACACACGCGGTTTCGTTATTTCCCGCCGGGCCCCTGCTTGCGCGGCGGCCCGTTGCGCATTTCCGCGCCGATCTGCCGGCGAGCCGATTTCACGTGCGGATCGCCCTGTGTATCCTTGTACTCGCGGCGCGCCTCGGTCTTGGTCATGCGATGCTCATGCTTGAAGAGAGCCCGCGAGATCCGGATATCGAAGAAGGCCGCGAGCAGCATCACCGCCGAGGCGATGACGAGGATGGTGCCGAGGAGGTGAACCGCGGTCGAGAGGGAACAGGTCTCGCCGCAGAGCGGCGCCCAGAAGATGCCGTTGAGGAAATAGAGGATGGCGCCGCCGCCGGCCGCCCCCAGAATCAGGAACTTGACGATGCCTTTGCCGAATTCCGCCAGGCTCGGCAGCGAAAACAGCTTCTTTATGCCGTCGACCGGATTAAGCCGGGTGAAGTCGAACTGCATGTTCTTCATCGACACGGGAAACCCCTGGGCGTCGATGATCGAGGCTGCGATCGTCACGACGAGACCGAGCAGCAGCGGCAGCCAGATCAGGTCGAGGAGCGCCATGCCGGCCTGCTTCAAGGCTTCAGACGCAGCCTCCGCGACGTCGAGCCGGCTTGCCGCCTGCAGGCTGAAATCGAAACTGCGGGAAAGATCCTTGAGAATATCGCCCATTCCCCATGTCACATAAGCGGCGACGGCCAGCACGGAAATTGCGACCGGAATCTCCTTCGATCGCGGCACCTGGCCTTCGCGCCGCAGCCGGTCGAGCTTGACGCGGCTCGGCGGAAGGCTCTTCTCTTCCGTCTCGTCATTTTTCGCCATCGCTGACCTCGAAGAACGACCTCACCTCTTCGAAGCCGCTGGTCCAGAGCTCGTGGACATAGCTCGAGATGAACGCGGTATAGACGACGAGGATAACCACGACGGCGAAATTCTTGATGGTCGGCAGGCTGTCGTTCAGCGGAAACTGCTTGGCCGACCGGCCGACGAAGGCAAGCGACAGTTCCAGCGCGCAGATGACGACGACGAAGGGCGCCGCCAGGACGGCGCCGCTGCGGAACAGCCTGGTGAAGATATCGATGATGGTGCCGAGCGGATCGCCGGGAAATTGCGGCACGAGCTTGAACAGCGGCCACAGCTCGAACGACCGGTAGAAGATCGCCACGAGATCGATGATGCCGCCGGCACTGACGAACAGGACGAGCGCGATCGACATCAGCAGCGAGCCGAGTGGCGCTGTTTCGAGCGCATTGATCTGGTCGAACAGATTGGCGGCGTTGGCGCCGCGATAGACGTCCGTCATATCGCCCGCCGCCTGGGCTGCCCAGAAGGGAATGCCGAGCGCCATGCCGACCAGCGCGCCGAAGCACAGTTCCTTGATGGCGAGCGCGGCGAGGTCGAAATAGGATGTGTCCCCCAGCGCAAGGACCGAATAGGCGAAGGCCACGGAGGGCGCCGAAAGGCCGATCGCGAGGCCGAAGCGCAGGATCCCGACGATGCTGAACAGCGAAAAGATCGGGAAAATCATCAATATGCCGAGTGCCCGCGCACCGCCGAGCATAGCGGCGGCAGGCGCGGCGACTTCGAAACTCACGAGCGGAATGTGCTCCAGCGCCATCCCCTCCTTACTGAACCATGGTCGGAAAATCGTTCAGGATGTGGATGGAATGTTCGATCAGCGGCGTGGCCAGCACCCTGCCGAAAAGCAGCAGGGCAATCGAAATCACGAAGATCTTGACGATCTGCGCAATCGTCTGTTCTTGGATCTGCGTCGCCGCCTGGAAGATGGCGATGACGAGGCCGAGAACGGCGGCGAGCCCAAGCAACGGCCCGGCCAGCGCGAAGGTGGCCATAACAGACATGCCGATCTCGGCGGCGACCTGATCCTCACCCATCGTCGCGCCCCCGGGCGGCCGGCTTTCTCGTGAACTGGCGACGGTCAGTTCGCATAGGAGAGCACCAGCCCTTCCAGCAGACGGCGCCAGCCGTCGATCGAAACGAACAGCAAAAGCTTGATCGGGGTCGACACGACAGTGGGCGACATCATCTGCATGCCGAGTGCGACGAGGATTGCCGAGACGGCGAAATCGATCATCAGGAACGGCAGATAAATGAGAAAGCCGATTTCGAAAGCGCGGGTCAGCTCCGAGACGAGAAAGCTCGGCGTCAGGACCGTGACGTCGTCGGGCGCGATCGGGGTCGCCGGCGCGTTGGCCCAGATCTTCTGCGAGGCCTGGACGAAGAAATTCCGGACCTCCTCGTCGGAGAATTTCAGCATGAATTCCTTGAGCGGCGCGCCGACCTTGACCATGCCTTCGGCCATGCCGCCGATGGTGCCGAAGTCGGCGCCGTGGAGGACGAGAAGCTGCCATGAACTCTGCAGGACCGGGTTCATGACGAAGGCCGAAAGCACGATCGCAATGGCGAAGACCAGCAAGTTTGGCGGGGTCTGCTGGATGCCGATCGCGTTGCGGACGATCAGCAGCACGACCGAAATCTTCGTGAAGGACGTGGCCACCACGGCAATGACCGGCAGAGCCGAGATCGCCGCCATGGCCGCGAGGCTTTGGGCAAGAGGAAAGCTCTGTTCCATCAGTCGTGCAATGCCGTGACGCGAACGGCGCTCAGCCCGTCCACCGAGATGATTTCGCCACGCCCGATGATGCGGCCCTGAGCGATGATCTCGACGGCATTCGACATCGGCCGGTCGAGGGCGAAGACATGCCCCTCGCCGATCGTCTCGAGTTCGCGCAGCGGCAGTTCGATCCGGCCGGCATCGAAGACCAGCTTGACCGGGATGTCGTCGATGGCCGAGGGGCGAGGTTCGCCCTGCAATTGCCCGTCCACGGTCTCGTTCGTCATGAAATGCCTCATTGGTCCGTTTGGCGATGCCAGCAGCGGCGAGGACAGGACCACGCCTTTTTCCGATCGCGTGCATGCTGCGAGATAGCGTTCGGCGGTGACGGCAACGATGGTTTCGCCGGCAGCCAGATCGATGACGATGCCGTCGCCCGTCCGCAGGCTCCTCAGCTCCCGCACCGACAAGACCGCATAGCCGCGGCGCAGGCACACCGGAGCGGTCAGGTCGGGCATCGTCCGGCGTGGCAAAAGGCTTGCCCATTGCGCCAGCCGGGCGAGATGTTCGCCATCGAAACGGCCGCAAAGCGGAATGGTGATGCCGTTCCAGCCGAGTTCGAAACCGAAATTGCCGGCAAATGTCGGCTCCGGCGCTGCGCCGATTTCGGTCAGCGATATCGGCGCGCCGGCCTTGTCTTCGACGGTCTCGAAGACGTCGGCCAGCAACTGCTCCAAGGCGGCCGCCCTGGCGGCGGGAGGCAGTTTTTCCCAGGCGAGCAGCGGCTCCAGCCTTTCGGCGAGCAATTGAACCGTGGCCGCCGGCGCGATCAGGAGGATTTGGCGGCCGGCGACGGCAGCGCGGATCTGCACCGGTTCGCCGATCCTGCCCGCCGCGATATCGGCAGCCAGCGGCCGAATGGTGATCGACCCGCCGCGAAAGGGAAACTTCCAGGGTTCGCGGGCCGGCAGGGAGGAACGCGAAAGAGATCGGGGCGCGGCCGAGATGCTGTTTTGAGGAGGCACGAACATGTTCATCGGGCAAGCTCCTCAAGTTCTGCGACGATGTCCTGGAAGGGCAGCTCTTGCTGGCCGCCGTAGAGAAAACGGTTGATCCGGTCACGCTTGCCGACCGCTTCGTCGACGGCCGCATCACGCCCCTCGCGATACTCCCCGACGCGGATCAGCAGCTCCACTTCATCGTAGAGCGCGAGCAGCGAGCGCAGCTTCTCGGCAGCCTTGCGATGACCGAGGTTGACCACCGCATTCATGGTACGGCTGCGGCTGGCAAGAACGTCGATCGCCGGGAAGTGCCCGGCCCGCGCGATCTTGTCGGAGAGAACGATATGACCGTCCAGCAGCGAGCGGGTTTCCTCGGCGATCGGGTCTTCCTGCTCCTCGCCTTCGACCAGCACCGTGTAGAAGGCCGTCATCGTGCCGGCCGCACTGTTGCCAGAGCGCTCGAAGATCTGCGGCAGCGCGGAAAAGACGGAGGGCGGAAATCCCCGCCGCACCGGCGGTTCGCCCGCCGCCAGGCCGACCTCGCGCAGCGCACGCGCCATGCGCGTGATACTGTCGACGACGAGCAGGACGCGCTTTCCCCGATCCCGGAAATATTCTGCGACCGCGGTCGCCGTCAGCACGGCCTTGAAGCGCTCGAGCGCCGGCCGATCCGAGGTCGCGACCACAAGAACCACGTTCGACGGCGCGCCCTCGGGCATCACGCCGGCAACGAATTCCCCCACTTCGCGGCCGCGCTCGCCGACGAGCGCGCAGACCACGACATCGGCGTCACTATTGGCGATCACCGCAGAAACGAGTGTCGATTTACCGGCGCCCGGCGGACCGAAAATACCGACCCTCTGGCCTTCGCCGCAGGTCAGCAGGCCGTCGATCGCGGCAATCCCGGCCTTGAAGAGCCGGTTGACGGGACGGCGAGACAGCGTATCGGCCGGACGGCCGTAAAGCGGTTGCATGACGCGACCGTCATCGGAGGAAGCATTGGACGATTTGCGGATGACGTTGCCATGCGCGTCGATGATCGCTCCAAGAAGGAAGTCGCCGGCGGCAATGGCAGGCTCGCGCCCCGTTGGCACCACTTCGGTGCGCACCGAAATGCCGCGCGTCTCGCCGTGCAGGGACAGGAGCGCCGTCTCGCCGTCGATGCCGACCACGTCGGCAAGGCCGATCCGGCCTTTTCCCGGCTCGCGCAATTCGCACAATTCGCCGATCTTTACGGCAGGAACGGCGGCGCGCACGATCAGGCCCGAAACATTCGTCACGCGCCCGCTCTGGCGTCGCGTATCCAACTGCTCCAGCGCCCGCTCCATTCTGACAAGTGCATCAACCATGCCGGAATGCCTCGATCATTGCCGAGATCTGGTCGGCAAGGCCGATATGCGATCGTCCCGATGCCGTTTCCATGATGATTTCCCGCGACGCCAACAACGGATCGATCTTGAGCGAAATCCGCTCGTCGAGCCCGGCAATGGCTTGGCGAACGGCATGTTCGTCCTCCGGCGGCACGTGAATGGTGATCGACCGGCTTTCCGTTTCCTGCGAGATGGCCTGACGGATCATCCTGGCTGTCTGTTCATTGGCGTCCATCGAACCCAGGATCATGCCGAGCGATTTGAGCACGATGGTCTCGATCGAACCTTCGAGATCGGAAAGCTCGCTTTCCGCCTTGCCGAGAACCGCTGACAGCCGCTCGGCGGCATCGCGAATGCCTTGGGTAAAGCCGCCGTCATAGCCTTCCCGCCATGCGTGCTGCCGCGTCGCCTCGAGCTCCGTTTCGGCCTTTGCCGCCGCCTGCCGGGCGGCATTCAATATGTCGGCCGCTTCCGCGACTTGCCCGAATTGTTCGGCCGGTATGATGCGCCCGTTTTGAGAGACGAATGTCATCTTGCCTCCCCCTGAAAGAGCTCGCCGTGCCGGACGACTGCCGACGCAATGGCGACGGCTGCGCTCGCGACCAGGGAAAGGGAACCGCTTCCTGCCCTTCGACTCCACCCGCGCCAGTTTCGAGCCAGGCCCTGCTCGGCCGCCCACAGATCGAGGATGACCCATCCGTCGGCTTCGACGAGCTGCCTCAGTTCCTCGCCCGACACGTCGAGCGAACCGGCTGCGATGGGCGAAGGATGAGCATAGGACAGGGCGATGGAAAGAGGCAACTTACCGAAGAGCGCCGTCAGCGCATCCATCGCACCGCGGTCGATGACCGCGCCCATAGCCGGGAGATGATAGATCAGGCCCGCCGTCACCGCCGCCCGGTGCCGCTGACTGTCGGTCATCCCGATAAGCAGCCGGGCATCCATCTCCAGCATTGCGGGATCACCGCTGCTTTCGGCGAGGGATGCAAAAAGCCGCTTCTCGAGGCGCGGCGGCATCCGGCCGCGCGAAGCTGCATCGAATTCGGGCGGCCATGCTTCGCAGACGCTGAGGTCGGCGCAGGCCAGGGCGGCCCGTCGGAGCTTCGCATCCGCCAGGATGACGTTTCCCTCGATCCTGGGGGCACGCATTCAGCTTTCCTTCCGCTGCGGCAGCAGGAGGAGAAGGCAGGCGGCGATGGCAAGCAGGATCGATCCGGCGACCATCAGGTTATGCCCCTTCAAAAACGATGTGATGCTTGCAACCGCGGGACCCGGCACCGCCGGCGACGCGACGGCGGGGCTCTTTTCCGCAGCCGTGGGGACACCGACTTCAGACCAGGGGCTGGCAACGACCGACACATCCTCGTAGGAGAGACCCCTGACGCTGTTGACCAGCATCGAGCGGCTCTTCATGTCGATATCCGACAGGTTGGCGCCCGGGCGATATTGCAGGAGGGCAGCGGCCCTCGCCTTTTCCTTGATCAGCCCTCTGCCGTTTTCCTCGGGCAGCACGACGTGGACGCGTGCCGATGCCACGCCGTCGAGCGCCGAAAGCGTCTCGGCAAGCTGTTGCTCGACAGCATAGGTCATGCGGGCTTTTTGTTCATAGGGCGTCACCAGGAAGCCATCGCCTGGAAACAGCTCGGCGACATTGCTGTGCTGCTGCCGCGGCAGCCCCGCATCGGAAAGCAGTTCGATTGCCCGCGCATGGTCACCGGAATCGACCGAAAGCGTGAAGGCGCCTCCCTTTTCGCTCTTCGTCGCCACGGCAATGCCTGCCCGTTCGAGAAGCACCTGGGCATCGAAAGCATCGCGCTGATCGAGGCCCGAAACGACATCCTCACTGCAGGCGGACAGAAGAAGGCATAGGACAAGGAGGCAAGCGCCGGAGAACGTCGTGGGTGCAAGCCGGCGCGCCTGCTGGAAAAGCGATGTAGCCATGATCTCTATTGTCCTTGCGTCAGTCGCTTGGAAGACGACATCACCGACTGGGTGAGCGAGGACATGAGAGCAGTGCCGGTCGCAAACTGCTGCGACTTTTCCAGCCTGTCCATCGCATCGGTAATTTTTTCCGTCGAAGGATGTGTTTCTCCAGCATCCCTCGAGAGCGAGGCAAATTTCACCAAGGGCGCTTCAGGCGTCGCATTCGGCGCGCCCGGCATGAAAAACGACGTCAGGCGGTCGAGGAATGACGCGGGTTTGGTATCGCCTGCCGGCATGAGGAATGTCGGAATGGCCTCGGCTTCCGGCGTGATCTTGCGGGTCCTGATATCCGGCAGGGATGCGAGTTCGACGCTCGGAATGTTGCCGGCGGCCGGTTGGGCAATCCGCTCGGCTATGGTTTCTGTCGTCTTCAGCAGATTTCCGGTTGGGGCGGCATCAACGGGAAGCGCAAATGCCCGGCCGGACCACTCTTCTCCACTCATCGGCAATTCCTACTCAATACAAACCGATTGCAAATGACGAAAGGGGGAGCGCCTACTCGCTGTCGCCCTCATCGATCGCTTCCTTGGCGAAATTGAAGATCGAATTGTTCAGCATCATTGTGTTGGAGATCATGCTCGGAAGGAACGCTTCGACTGCAGCGCTCAAGATTTCCTGTTCGCTGTTGGGATCGACCTTCTTTGTGCTGCTAGGAGTCGAGGAGGGGACAGTACCCGTGGCCGAGGTATCGGCGGGCGTCGACAGCACGGTAGGCGTACCAGGATTCACTGCATCCACTGCCACGAGGCATCTCCTTCAAAGCCTTATCGAGATATATAGGCGGATTGATATTTGCGAAATCCGGGAGCGTCAATCTGTTAATGTTAAAATGTGGTTAATCTGCCGTCGACCACAGCAAAGATCATGTAGATAGGCGCCGATAGTCCATTTTGCGAAAAGGATATCCAGATTGCGCAGCCTAATTATAGGCGGATCCAGCAATATATACATAAATGACCTTTGTTGGTCACGATAGGGATCATCTGCCATCCTGAGAAAACCCAAGCGTTTCCGCCGATTGCGTCAAAGCCCGATCTGTTTTGAAAACACCCGGTTCACCCTTTCAGGAGGAGGCGGTTCATGCATCCACGGCCTTTACGGATCGATTACCCGTAGTATCTAGATAGGAAAGCAACCGAAGGTAGGCCGGTCGACTTCTGCTCCATGGCAGCGGACAGCAGGACCGTCCTGCAGCTTGACGTGCTCGATATATGGCATCCAGCCTGGGAAACCCGATGGCCCGAATTGCTGAACTGAACCGGAAAAGTATCGCCGTGAGCGGCACCGATCCAGATGAACTCGCGGCCCTGCTCTCCACTCCGGCGTCACCGATCATCGTCCAGCCACTCAATGGACAAATCGAATATTCATGCAATTTCGTCGAGACCGGTCCGCTTTCGTTCAGCCTGTGCTCCTACAAGGGGAATCTCCGGTGCGAGCGGCAGGCGGAAAGCGACAAGATCCTGATATTTCTGCCGTCGGCAGGCGCGATGAGTATCTACAGCGACGGAAGTGAAGTCATTTCGGCGCAAGGACGGGGAACGATCACCGATGGCAGGTGTCATGCCGGTGTGCACATATCCGGTCCCCGGCAGCATTTGACAATGATCGTCAGAAAGCAGGAGCTTGTCCAGCGGCTGTCCGATATGCTCGAAAGGCCGATCGGACACGAGCTCGATTTCCATCCCGAGATCGACTTGACCCGGGGGGCCGGCTGGATGCTGAAATCGCTGGCCGAAACGGGTTTTGCTGGATTGACCGGCGACGAAGCCCTTTCGAACTCGCCGC
This sequence comes from Rhizobium sp. M10, assembly GCF_002531955.1. Classification (NCBI taxonomy): domain Bacteria; kingdom Pseudomonadati; phylum Pseudomonadota; class Alphaproteobacteria; order Hyphomicrobiales; family Rhizobiaceae; genus Rhizobium; species Rhizobium sp. M10. The sequence goes on from NZ_NWTA01000011.1 coordinate 54,706, forward strand.
TTGCGCTGCGTGGTCTGTCGGAGACGATAAACGGCCTGCTGCTTGAAGGCTTCCCGCATCGGTTTCTGGCCGAACTGATGCAGCCGGCGCCCCTCGCAGCGCCGCGGCATGTCGACAGGGCGATCGACTATATGCGGGCCCACCTTCACCAGCCGATTACCATCGAAGAGATCGCAGCCGCCGCCAATGTCGGCATACGCACATTGCAGTTGAGTTTCCGGCAGTGGCGCATGACGACGCCGATGACCTATCTTCATCAACTCAGGATGACCCAGGCCCATCAGGATTTGCTGGCGCAGCCACCAGGCTCGTCGGTCGCCGAGATCGCCCGCAAATGGGGCTTCAGCCACCTGGGACGCTTCGCTATCGATTACAAGCGCCAGTTCGGCGAATCACCATCCGAGACGCTTCGAAGATAACAACAGCCCAATGGTTCAAGCTAAGGCGCTGCGGCCATATCGCTACTGGGCGCGCCATCCCTGCGGACTGACTGATCAGCAAAACCACGCTTCCCTCCGCCGGATTCGAAACGCAGGAATTTTTCCACGAACTCTTTGTAGTTCAACGTCTCTGTATTCGGCATCGCATACCACGGCCCGTTCAGGCTTTCAGATCGAATTTGTTGGTCGCGGCGGCGTAAGCAGGCAGAAGTTTTGCCTAGGTTTCGTCGAACGGAACCGGCAACGCATTCTGGAAGCGGCAAAGCGGCGTGGCGTTAAACAGGGAATAATCAGCGGCGGCAGCTCCAGGCCACGTTGCTGGCGGAGCCGGCATGCGGCTAGCAGTTCGACCGGGAAGAACCACAATTCTTCTTCGTTGACGACGTCGTAGTCATCCGTCCCGCACCCCGATGCATGGAAATCCGCAGCTTTTGCCAATGCCTCGCCGAATGTACGGGGTCGCGGATCGAAGAGCGTTTCGAGCAATGGGGAAAATTCACCCATTTCTCCATCATCCGGCTCCAGATCGTAGGTCTCGTCGCTCTCTCGCCACGCCTTGTAGAGTTTGACTGAAAGCCATGGCAGATATTGCGGCAGACTTTTCCACGCGACAGCGCCGTTACTCTCGGCCTGTGCGTCCCACCGGTCAAAAATCGTCTCGGCCAGGCGAAAGCACCGTAACCGGTGTGCCACTCACACCTTGACCGAATCCTTAACCCACACGCCGACCGTGCGGCATTTGCCAACTTCATTCACCCTAACTGCAGAGTACTCGATTGAGTGAAGCGCTACATAGCGTCGCCACCATAACCGTATCGGAATTGCATTTCTTCGTCCTTAACTCGTTTTTCGATTAGCATTAGAAAGGCCTCCGCATTTGGAACCGGCAAATGCCGGAGCATGAGAACGAGCCGAATGTTTTCCCTAGCCGTGTCGGGATGCCTGAGCCGGAACACCTCACTTGTCGCGACGCTGATGCACTCTTCTATCTTTCTCTCCAGGATATCCATGTGAAAGGTGATGATTTCTTCGTCCGACCATTTGTGAAAGAAAAGAGCCTGGTCGGCCGTCCATGGAAGTGTATCATTGACGACCATCCGAACGTGGTTGTTCGAATAGGGCACTTCCAAGACGAGATCGGCAATGCCCTCAAAGGTGGCGCAGTCAAGGTTTGTCATGGGATCGCGTTGCTACGTGTCAAATGCCGCCAATGAGCAAATAGGGGCGGTGTTGAATTACTGACCGTACGCGGTTGTCGAACCTGTCAAGGAACGTCAGAAGTGCTTTCCGATTGAACTGATGTTTGCGCGGCATCAATCCGGCATACAGGACGTATTTGTCGATGATTGCGGTCAGGGGCGCATTCCCCCTCACGTCACGCCGGAGTTCGTCAAGTCGAGGGAGTCGAAGGTGAGCCCGCCTTGCGGCCCATCAACAAGGCTATAGTCAATTGACATAAGAAAGCGGACAACGCGTGCCGCACCTAGAGTGATCACCCGCGTTAGCAGCAAGGCTGTTAGAAATCAACTCTTGCATTAAGCCAGCAGCGAGGGGCCGATTGCTATCTATAACCCTTCAGAAGCACGGTTCATGTCGCAGCCGCATGATTCCAGGGTAACAGGTCATCGATCCGGTTTTGCTTGTGGCCGTTGACGATGGCGGTCAGCGTGGCGGTCAGATAAGCCAGCGGATCGACGGCATTGAGTTTGCAGGTCTCGATGAGTGAGGCGACGGTGGCCCAGTTCTCAGCTCCCACGTCATGCCCCGCGAAGAGTGCGTTCTTTCGATTCAGAGCAATCGGTTTCTCCTTAGAGCGAACCGGCACTGCCGGACTTGCCGGCGCCTGTGCCGACACTGTTGGGATCGACGTTGATCTTGCCGGGGCCGGTGCCGAAACCCGATGCCGAATTCCACGGTCTATGAGGTGTAGGCGCTATCGCCCTCTATTGTCCGGAAGTTCAATCTTTTCAGCCTTCACACCATCGTAGCGGAAAACATGCCGATCGCCGATGAGCCAGAGGCACTCATCTGTGACGCTATCTATCTGCTGAATGACGGTTTTGTCGTCCAGTCCCGCTGATGCATCGCTTACAACCTCAAATTTACTGCCGTTAAATTTCCTAAGCCCGGCCGTCGTACCGACATAGATCTCGCCACGAAACTCCCGAACCGAATAAAACGTGATCGCAGCATTGGATTCGTACGCCACGGCAAAACCGCTTCGTGCATTGCCAATCAAAAGCGTCTGATAGTAGCCGACGATCAGCACCCGGTCGTGGCTGACGCAATGAATATCAAGCAAATGTTCGCCTGTCGGAGAAGAAAGCAAAGCGAGATGAGAGCCGTCAAAATATCCGATTAAGCCCCTGAGGCCGCATACATAGACATCACGTTCAGACGAGCCATCGACCCGCGTGAAGTCGGGACTTTCCTTTCCGAGAGCAATTCTGTCCTCTGCGCCGCGGGGGTCTTCGCCGGCGAATTCGCCGATACCGAGTTCCTTTCGCATTCTGCGCTCGGACTTATCGCGCAATCCTCCATCGACGGCCTCCCAACCGTCAGTCGAGCGCCTATAAAGTTGGCCACCGAGACCGCATGCGAAAAGGATTTCGCCTGCTTCCTGAATGCTGCGCAGGGAGCCGTAGGCATTTTTCCCCGGATCGACGTCTTCGCTCAGGTGCTCAGTCGAGTTTAAAATTTCCACACGGCCTTCTTCGGAAAGGAAGCAGCCAGCTCGCAAGACCACTCCGAGAGGGCGGCGCAGACAGGCTGAAACAACGGTTTCCCCGGCCCAATCCTGATAGGTGAAGCGGGTCTGGCTGTCGAGGTTGAGGTAGAAAATTCGGGTCACCGGATTGTCTAAGCCGGACGTCTCGTCCGGAAAGCCGACAATGATCAAAAAGCGACTCGAGACCGCAAATCCATTGCCGAGCGAGACCGGCGCACCTGGAGTCGACATACTATTTCCCTGCGGTCCGTTAGTTCCACTACCGTTATCAAGACGATCTTTGCCTCAGCGAGATTAACAAGCCCTCCCGCTGCCACGTCTTCACGGTGCGGATAGTAATCGCGCGGGATGCTCATGCCGTCGTCCCACCGCAATCGTCATACATCGCCTTGGCTGAATCAGCGCTGCTTGAAGCATGACCTCCGCCATCTTCTCGCGGATTTCGAGGCTAGTCGCCTTCTGCAATGCGAAGTTGATCTAGTGACCAACCATAGGATCGGAACACCGCGGTCCGAGACGATCACGGCGTCGTCCAGAAAACTCCAATCGCCTGCATCAACCCAACTAATCAAATCTTCGAAGCCACTTCCGGGTTTCTTCAATCTTGTCGTATGGTTCCGGCAGGATAAAGAGGCCTCGCCGATAATCCTCGAAACGAACGGGCTTCAGGACTTCCGCGACACGGCGATAATCGTCGAGAACCAGGCCACGGTTGATATCGCCCAGTTGCGGCTCGCTGCCTGCCTGAATAATCAGGCCGCCGTCGAACCCGTGGATCGGGCAAGTCTCGCCCAGCTTTTCAGCGAGCGTGCGCTGTCCTCCCAGCTTCTCGACAATCTCGTTGTTAATGACGGTCAGCCAATTGATCGACTTGATCTGCCGGCCATCGCCTAGGTCGGACTCGACTTCGAAATGAAGTGGATCGGAAAAATCCAGTCCCGGAAAGCGTTTGAGTGGAGGCAGAATGGTCTCTGCCACAGAATTACTGCCGGCAAAAACTCCATGCTCGATCAAAAGACTATAGCCCGCGCTGCCATGCAGTATCTCGACCGATGATGCCCACCGCTTCGTAAGATCGAGCAATACCTCATAGCCGCGCTCTGCAACTAAGGATGCCGGAAAATAGGCGCAGATCATCGATCGCCCAAGCGGGCTCATGGGAGCAGGACCGGCACTCTTGAAAGAAATGCTCAAAGGTGTCGGCTCATCGACAACTTTCTTGCCGGGATATCCGAACACCATGGCATCCATGGGCTCGGATGAACTCAGCTCCCGCGCCATATTTTCATAATAGTTCAGGTAATCGCTGCCAGTGATTTTCGTCAGGCGGCTCGCATTCAGCTTGAGAAAATGCGACAACGCGTCCGTAAACAGCGCATGATATTGACGGAGCATGTCGCAGAGTATCAGTCTGGTTCGGCTTTCGCTTCCGCCTAGAAAGAACAGCTCGACCGCAAAACCAATGCGAGTCTCCACAAAACCATGGCCATTGGCAAATGAGAAGCCGTCGATCTGAGCGGCGAGTTCCTTGTTAAATGCATTGCGTCAGAAATACCTCGCTGCGTTGCAAGTGTTGTTGCTGTCCCGGGTCCCAAAGTGCGCCCCGCGTGCGACCGCTCCGCACCGCTGTTGCGCCAGCTCAGGCGGCGACGTCTTTGTCGGACGCCAAAGCTTGGCCAGACATAGCTTGGAATATCTATCGCATGTCGTTACCGAACCGAAACGATCCTCCCTATCGCCTTTGATTTTTGTAATTGAGATAAAACCCGAATAAGAAAAGTCCTGCACAGAGGATCAGGATCGAGATGTTCTGGAGCGTCAGATCGGCCTTTGAAAAAAGAAATGCAGAAAGAAGGCCGACTCCGGAAACGATCATCAAGATGTAACCGAACATTCCCGCGACAAACCATGCGACAGACTTGATGAAGCGCATCGCTTCCCCCCACTGGATTCGAAATGCAGGAATTTTTCCACGAACTCTTTGTAGTTCAACGTCTCTGTATTCGGCATCGCAGACCACTGCCCGTTCAGACTTTCAGATCGAACTTGTTGGTCGCGGCCGCGTAAGCCGGGAGAAGCTTTGCCAAGGTTTCGTCGAACGGAAGCGGCAGCGCATTCTGGAAGCGGCAAAGCGGCGTGGCGTTGAACAGGGGATAATCCAGCGGCGGCAGGTCCAGGCCACGTTGCTGGCGGAGCCGGCATGCGGCCAGCAGTTCGACCGGGAAGAACCACAATTCTTCTTCGTTGACGACGTCGTCGTCATCCGTCCCGCACCCCGATGCATGGAAGTCCGCAGCTTTTGCCAATGCCTCGCCGAATGTACGGGGTCGCGGATCGAAGAGCGTTTCGAGCAATGGGGAAAATTCACCCATTTCTCCGTCATCCGGCTCCAGATCGTAGGTCTCGTCGCTCTCTCGCCACGCCTTATAGAGCTTGACTGAAAGCCATGGCAGATATTGCGGCAGACTTTTCCATGCGACGGCGCCGTTGCCGTCGGACTGTGCGTCCCACCGGTCGAAAATCGTCTCGGCCAGGCGATTTGCATGGCTCAGCCAACCAAGCGCCAGCATGGAGGAAACGTCGGTGAACGGCCGCATTGAAAATTTGTAGCCGGCCGGATCTTCCGATTCCATGACCGCATGAGCACATTCGTAGTGCCAGAACCGGTAAATGCCGAACCTCGCAATCTCGTCGGTAGGATAAAGGCCTTCGTTGAGGCTCTTGTCCATCGCCATCCGCATATGCCAGCTTGCGATGGAACCGAGCGCATCGGGAACGAGCTTCGTTTCGCTCTTCCCGTCACGAACGAATGGCTCGATCGTTTCAGAAAGCGGTTCGTAGTAGAGAATTTCCTTGTTGAAGGAATCCTTGACCCAGTCCCGGATGTCGCGCTTCTCTTGGTTCAGATTTGCCTTAATCGTGTGCTCGACCGATCGCATTTTTCAATCTCTTGCAAAATCTTGCTGTCAAAACATGCATACCTATTGTGTCGTGCCGGGAGGCTCCGTTGATGGTGGAACCTTCCGCCACATCAAGCCGAAGTCACCTCGGATTTCCAGTGTTGAGTCAAGATGCTGTGGTCGCAAGTCATATTTTTCGGCGGCGATTGAACCGTCGTCGTGCTCCGCCGTTTACCGGGGCTCGCAGCATTTGGACCGGTTCCACGGGTGCCGGCGCGATGCGTTGATGTGGATGCAGTCGGCCGACCCTGCGACAGGCGACCGAGCTGGCCCGATGTATTATCGGCCACGTGCAGCTGAATTTATTCGGATGTGAACCAGACAAGCCCCTCGACGACACGGCCACCATGGGCCGTCGGGTCATCGATGCGAACAAGCGCCTTGCCGTCGATAAAGACGATCGACGAGCCGCCGCTGATCGTGTCGGGTCCGCCGACCACGCAGGTGCATTTGTCGCCGACAACTGCAACCGGAACCCCTTCCACCGTTACCAGTGTCTGCGTTTGCGAGATCGGGCCGCCGACATGCGGCTTCGGTCCGGGTTCGACCATCGGACAAACATAGTTGTGGTCCTTGAGTGAAACATTTGCCACCGGCTCACCTCCTTTCGCAAAGACAGCGATGCTAAGGATTGCACTTCCCGCAGCCTGGGCAGATCTGCCACAGAGGGCGTGTCTAAAATCCTGACGGAACTTTCTGTCCACCGCGTCCAGAAGGGTATCCGCCGGCCATGCGATCGACTTCGGAAGCTCCTTGAAGACGCCGATCTGGAACAGGTCGTGATTGAGATAACCGAGGTTCTGCAAACCCTCCCACTCGCGCATGCGTAGGATCATTAGCAGCAGAACGGGGAACGCCCAATAGGCATCCGGCTCGATTTCATAATGCGTCTCGCGCTTGTGCGCTTGTCGCCTGTGGTCGTCATGTCGCTGCTCTGGGCGACGTGGTAGTCGGCCGCCTTGGCGAGGATGCGGTGGAAAGCAACCGCGTCCGGCTCCCGCCAATGTTCGACAAGCTCGCTCCAGCCGCCATAACCGCCGGCATATTCGTCGTAAACCTTCTCGCGCCACTCGGTCATAGTCGCGGCCGCGTCCGCCTTCAACCAGTCCGCGACGATATCCATTATCGCGTAGGGGAAACCGAAGCTGGTGACGCCCTGCCCCAAGGCTCCGCCATAAAACTTGCCACGTTGGATCGTATCCTTCTCGAGTTCCTGCAAGGCAAGCCGGCCAAGCAACTCGCTCCAGTCCTTCCAGCCGACGGTCATCGTCAGGGCCAGCCCGTTGACGACGTCGGGAAAGGATGCCGCGCTGTTGGTGTTCAGATGTTGGATGCCAATCGCGTAGGGAAGCCGCGGAACGGACAGGCGTGCTGCCATCGCTAGCCGATCGACTGCTGGGTGACCCTCGACGGCGCTCAAGACAACGGCTTTCAACTCCAGAAGGCTGAGTTGGCTCAGATACCGGCCGACGGATTTACCGTGGGAGTCATCCCCGTCGAGCCATTCCTGCAGGTCGCTACGCACCAAGTTGGCCAGCGTTTGCTCGTACTTTACCAGCTACTCCGGAAATTCCGCCGTAACGTATCTTCTGATTTCTGACAGATTCATGTCTACCCTAAACCCTGCACCTCCGCGCTCGGCTTATTGACCCGCCATCCTCAAATTTTCATCGGTTTATATTCGGAGAGATCAACCCCGCCTTCGCGCGGCCTGGATCGCCATATAATGGACCGATCGGTTCGACTGCCCTCCGCGTATATGCTTCCAGCTTCCCGTACGAATTCGAACAGAAATATGAAATTGGCCGGAAAGGCGACTTCCTCATTTAGAATAAGGGGCTTCTCTCCCAGAGTGTCGGCAAGATGCTTTATCACATCCCGGGGGCTTTCCTCGAACACAACGATATCGCGGTATTTTAGGCTCCGCACTTTTGTGTCCGCCAAAATTTCCACCAGACGATCGGAGTCGTAGGTCAGAACAAGTGGATTACTCTCCCCGCGCACTTCCGTTTCGCTGGCGGCGGTAGGTCCACTTTCTTGATAGAGAGACAGAATTTCCTGCTTTTCTTCGGCAGTCAGACCCTCCCCCAATTCAGCTAAGGTAGAGTTAAGTATATCATCGGGAATTTTGTCGGAAGAAATCCCTTTCGAAGTCCCGTATATGGAACTGAAGCGATCGACCTCTGACCGGCTCATCCCAAACCTTAACTTGCCAAGGCCAATTTTCGGCATGATCCGCCAATGCTGAGCTTCATTCATTGTCCAATCCCCGCTCGTTACTGAATAATGCCATGCTGCTTCAAGCAATTTGCATAGGCTGTTGCTTGAAGTATGGCGCCGTCATATTTCGTCGGGTCGCCGACAGCCGCGGCGACCCGCTTAGCATCCGCGACGTCAACCAGAAAGGCAGCATACACTTTTCCCCTGGATAGCAATGCCCGCTGTGGCGCATAGGTGGGGCCATTCACTCTTCCCTTATAGGACGCCGTCTTCGCGTGATCTGTTGGGTCCATCTGGATAGCGGGTCCAACCGCCGGATTGAGGGGAGATTTAGACTTGGCCGGCATGTGGTGACTGTCCAGCTCGTCACCTCTTGTCTCATCTGTGCCTGTCATACACCCATGCGCTCCACCGCGATACTTTCCCCCGGGGACGCCACAAGCATATTTCGCGCACGGGTTTTGAGCGCAAGTAGCGCAAGTTATCGCAGTCGCCTTGGCGTCAGCTTTATCGGCAGCCTCATCGCCGGTCAGCCATTGCTTAAAATCCTCGACCTTTTCATTGACATACTGTCCCGCCGCCGTCTGATCGACCCACGCGCCAGCTGCTTTCCCACCCGAGTATCCTGTCGCCGCACCGGCAACAGCGCCAGCCGCTCCGCCGGTCCACGCTCCCACACTCGCACCGGCAACCCCACCGACCGCCGCACCTCCGGCGGCACCGGGTACAGCACCGACGCCCCCAACCAAAGCACCTCCGGCACCACCGATAACAGCTCCGCTCCCTGCTCCTATTGCACCTTCGACAGCAGCTCCGGCGGCGGCACCGCCAACCAGCCCGCCCGCGCCACCGCCCACCAAACCGAGGTTGCCAAGAAAATTCTCGAAAAAGCCACCGCTCATACCGCCCCCGTGTCGTGCCGCGACCTCAAGGCTCCAATTACGCCCCGCATGAACACCTTCACTTGCTCATCGGGAGAGACGCCCTTCCTGCTGATGAATTCAGTTGCGTCGCGCGACTGCGCGATACGGCCATTTGTCTTGCACATCATGAACGCCCATCGGCAATGTGCACCCTCCGAGATCAACCCAAGCTTTGCCCCCGTTTCTTCGCTTACAAGGAGATGCCGCTCCAAGGCTTCTTGCGTCGCTCCTTTCGTTTCCACCGGGCAGGTATCCTGAAGATAGGAAACTCGGCGCCTGCGAGTTGCACGGCGCCGCCAATTCTCGATCCTTACGACCTCGTCGGAGTTCAATTTAAGCGGTCCTGCTTTTGGCAGCGACATGTCTTTCGCGCGCCGAATGCTCATCGGCTTTTCACTCCAATCCGCGTCCGCAGAGTAAAGAATCTGGTTCGCAGGACCCAGAACACGAGACATGTTTGAATAGGAGAGACTAGGCATGACCTGCGCCATGACATTTGAATCCGCATGACGAAACAAAACCCGTTCGTCGCCACTAGGCTGATCGTGATCAATTTCTTGCGAAAGCGGGTTTCGCTCGTAGCTCTTGCCTCGATCTATTTGCGATGTGGCAGGCAGGAGGATCATGTTGATCGTTCGAAGGTGCCGGTAGAGAACATCACCACCTTCACCACACATCCAGAAAACAACGGCTGGCCGACCGCCCACAAGATCGATCAGACGATCCACTATTTGGGCGCTCGTTGAGCGGGGTCTACCCGTGTTGTCTTTCTCGAAGCTGTAGTAGTCACGATCGAGCCAGACGAGTTGCGGCGCGGTGAGGATGCGAGCTCGATCACCCTCGCCGCGATCCAGATAAAGTGACTTGAAAACGAAGTCGGCGTCAAACAAAGCACGCGGCAAATCCTCGAATTGCGCGCCGTCCAACACAGCGAAAACGGGTTGCTGGGCCTCTAGAATCAACGGTTTCAGTTGTGCACTATTAGCCATGTCTCAACCGCTCACGAACGCGTAGATTACTGCGCGATCTGCCTCAGGCAGAAGGTTCTCTCTCCCAGCCCGAGCCTCGATCTGATTACATTCCAAATCGACTTTGGGGGTCGACTAATCAAATGTCAGCCAGGTCTCACCTTGCACCAGCCGACCTCCATGCTCGCAGGCATCCCCGAAGCGAGCGACCTTTTTGCCGCCAATATTGGCAACCGACGATCCGCTTGTAATGCCGGCTGTCGTCGGGACGCCCGTGCATGTGCACCTGTCTCCCACCGTTGCGATTGGTACGCCTTCGACGCAGACGAACGACTGGGATGTCGAAGACACAGGTCCTCCAACATGCGGCCGCGGCCCGGGGTCGACCATCGGGCAAACATGCATATGGCCCTTAAGCGTGACTGGACGACCGACCATTCTGAGAACTCCTTCATTCCAACGGTGCGGCTGCAAATCTGTTTTAGGCACAAGCTTCGTTATCGATTAGACGTGACTAATGAGCCGCCTTCAGCATCCTCAAGTACCTGAGATCTACTTGCTCATCGTTATGCACCAACTTCGCGGATTGCCGGGACACTGGGTATGGTAGTGTTATAAAGAGTGAATGGCGTAGCTTGGGCTGCAATTGTCATTGCCGCTAGCGCACCTGCCGGACGGAAATTGTCGACGGTAATCGGCCCGCCCAGAGACGGGTGAAGTTTGGGTGCGTAGATTTGTCCCACTTCTAATTCGCCATGTGCGCGGAGCAGACGCTTGAACATCGGCTTACCATGTTCATCGGGATTGTCGTAGGACTCGGTATTTACACCGCCAATCGCAATGCCCAGCGTGATTTTGGGGTCTATGTCGGGCTTGGGAGAGAAAATCTCCGCGCAGCTTACGCGCCCATAAATCATGTTGATTTCAAGGATTCTATAATGTTCATTCCAGGCTAGGATATCTCCGAAAGCGGAAAATCCGAGAGCGTGCGTCCGCTCCGGCCTTAGTTCTTGGTCGCCATAGAGAACCAAGTCCAAAACGGATCTGTATTCGCTGGGATTGCAAAACTGGAAATAGCCCTGGAGCCATTTGCCCGGGGTGTGAAGTGCCAAAAAATCGAGAAAGCTATCTGGAATACGACCGCGATAAGACTCAAGGATACCATTCGGCAGTGGTGACCCGCCGTGCGGTTCGCCAAATTTCTTCAAAGCATTTTGATAGGTGATGAAAAGTTCGCTCATCGCTTCTGCCTTTGCTATCAATTCCACATAACATTCCCGCGATCACGACATCGGAACATTGGACGGCGTACCTTCTCCAGTTCCCGAACCGCCGTTGGTATTGCTGCCGTCGTCTTGCGGTGAGGGCTTTTCTCCGTTTTGTGTACACTCTTCAAGCGTAACGTTCATTTTTTTTCCTTGCTTTGCAGCATTCTCCGCATGCTGCCGCAATTGCGCTGCGCGGCGACCCTTCCATTGCGCTCCGAGAGAGCTGTTTATGGTTTTGTCACCCATCCCGGAAATAGAGCCGTCGCCCCCTGCGACCAAGTCCAGCGTGTGCGTCGCGGCAAGATTTGCCATTTCTTCCGCAACCTTGGCGGCAGCCAATTCCTCGTAATCGTTCTTGCCTTGACCTAGATATTCCTGTTCAAGCTCTCTTGTTCGCTGGGTCTTGTAATTGTCTCGCGTCAACTTTCGGTCGGCGGCGTCGCCGGATGGACGTTTGTATTTCGCAAAGCGATCAATGTTTTTGACCAGTTGATCAGGCTGCATACCGTTGATGGTATCCTGCTGCTCTTTGAGTTGCCGCCTGAATTCATTAATTTGATCGGCCGTCGATCCCTCCGGTGGTTTGAAGCAATCGATCTCTCCGCAATCCACGCAGGGCTTTGCAGCTTCCTGCTCCTTGGTCTCGGTCTCGGCTGCTTCGTTCGCACCTTCCATGTAGCTGGCGATGGCTCCGGCCGCCGCGCGGCCTGCCATGCCCCCGACCCTCGACCCGACCGCACGACCGATCCAGGCTCCAACCGGCCCCCCCAAAAAGCCTCCAATGACGCCGCCTAAAGCGCCGCCGGCGATTTGACCACCGTACTGGCCTATAGTTTCTGCTGCCACTGAGGTCATGACGCCGCCCCATTGAAGGCGTTGCCGGAGCGTAGCGCATCAACCGTATGGCCGATCAGTTCCTTGACCCGAGCATCCGGTGTAGCCCCTTTCTCTTGGATGAAGCTTCGCACTTCCGGAAGATCCGCCGCCTTGCCGTCCGACACCACCATTACATATGCCCAGCGTGCCCGCCCGCGTTCGGTCCGAATTCCAAGCTCATCGGCCGTTTTTTCGCTCGCCAGCGTGGCTCCCCACACGAAGTCGTCATCCACGCCCGAAAAGTGGGGCGGCGAGTTCTTTTTGAGGAACCGCGCGATCCGCAGCCGCGACGAATGAAGCATGGCAGCCTTCAACTTTTCCATCTGGTCCGGCTCCAGCCGGAGCGGACCGATGGCCGCGTCCGGCATGTTGTCGGCCTTGCGCACCCGACGGACACCGCCGTAATCCGGGCCATTGAACACGACGCCATCTGCCGGCCCCAGAAAACGGGCGAACTGCGATCTCGTTAGGATGGGCAGCACGGCGCCAAGCACATTGGGATCCCAATGACGAAAGAGAACCCGCTCATAACGCTGTTTTTCCGTCCCGCCGCGCTGCTTATCCTCCCCTCCTTCGCGCGGGATCATGACCTCGTTCAGCGTTCTGAGGTGACGGTAGAGAGCGTCCGGTCCCGCGGAGCACGACCAATAGACCGCGCAATTGTGATGCGTATCGAGCCATTCGACATGTGATCGCATCGATGCCGACGAAACCTCGGCCATCCATGGTCCTGCACGACGAAAATCGAGAGGTACTCCCTCCAGAAACAGCGAGCGGCAAGATATTGCTTCGGACGCCAGTGCATCCGGCAGATCATCAAAGGCACCGCCGTCCAGCACCACGACGACAGGCCCGCTCATCTCATCGACAGCCTTCCTTAGAACGCGAGCAGACTCGGCGATGTCCGGCAGATCGATTACTGGGGTCGCTTCCATCATCACATCCTTACAAATGGCGTGGACGACTTCGCCATCTGCCGCAGGCAAGACGGCTGCTGCCCGGGACCGCCTTTCTTGAAGTTGATTTGATTTCCTTCAATATCGATTTTCAGTGCGTAAAGGCGGATACCGGTCTTGTTGATTTCGATGTAACCGCCAGGAGCCGACAGGAAGATCTTGTCTTCCGCGAAGACTTCCCAGACCTTTGATTCACCGCGGTATTTTTCACCTGCCACGAGGCCATAGAGCTTGCCGACATTGACGGTGATTTTTTCGCCGACGACCGTACCCTGAGCTTTTCCGATATTGGTATTCTGTTCCTCGCCGATCGTGACACTCTGTACCTTGCCGATCGTCAAATTCTGCTGCTTGCCGACATTGATCATCTCGGTCTGGCCGATGTTCGTCACCTTGCTCATGCCAATCTGCTCGGCTTTCGCCACACCAACGCTGGTCGACTGAAAGGAGCCGACAATCGTGTTCATAATGCCTGGAAGAGGGAACAGGCTTGAAGCATCCGCTCCGACGCCGGTACCAGAGCTGGCAAGAGCCGTGCCCGCATCGGAGCGCGGGCTGGGACCGGCGACGACGCCTTCACGGTTGCCAAGTCCGCCGATACTCAGGAAGCCCAGCGCAGAGGAAGCAAGCGTACCGACAAAGGCACCAAGACCAGGCCCGCCACCCCCGGCAATCTGACCGGCCTGTGAAAGCAGGCTCGCCGTTTGACCTGCCATGCCCTGCACGGAACCCATCAGCGCCATCGCCATCGGCCCCGTCCCGCCGACGACGGTGTTCATCGAGCCGCCGACCTCGTGTTTCTGATTGCCGCCCACTTCGACCGTCCGGTTGGCGCCGATCGCCGAGACCTCATGGCGGTCGATGCGCTTGGTGCGGTCGTTCAGCACGCGGGTCGTCTGGTCCTTTTGGGCATGGAAGAACATGTTCTCCTGGCCGGCCTCGTCTTCGAAGGTCATTTCATTGAAGCCGGTGCCCTTATGGGTGTTCGAGCGCATGACCATGCGCGTCTTGTTGGCCGGCAGATCGTAAGGGACCGTGTTGCTGGGATTGGGCACCACACCGGTCACCAGCGGCCGGTCGGGGTCGCCGTCCACGAAGGCGACCATCACTTCCATGCCGATGCGCGGAATGACCTGGGCACCCCAGGTGCCGCCGCCCCAGACCTGGCTGACGCGCACCCAGCAGGTGTCGGAACCGTCCTTCTTGGCCTTGCGGTCCCAGGGAAACCACAGCTTGATGCGGCCGTACTGGTCGGGATGGATTTCCTCGCCGGAAGGGCCGGCGACGATCGCCACCTGGGTGCCTTCGATGCGCGGCCGCTTCGTCTCGCGGTGCGGCGTCATCGGCACGCGTGACGGCACGGCCTCGAAGGTATTGGTGTATTCCGGCTCGTTGCTGTTGGTCTCGTAGGAGCGGTCGACGACGGTATGGGTCGTCTTCACCACCACATGCTCCTCGTAGACGTGGTCGGGATGAGCGACCTCGTAGGGGGTGAAGCGGCGTCCCGCCTCCAGGATGCGGGATGTCGAGCCGCCGAAGACCCGGTCGTGATCGGCTTCGGAAGCCTGCATCCTCAGTTTTTCCGCCCGCTCCGCCTCGGCGACGGAGGAAATGCGCGCCGGATATTCGTAAAGCTCGCGTTTGGTCGCTTCCGGCATCTGCACCAGCGACGGCGTCATCGTGCCCGGCACCATGCGCGGCGTTTCGAAGTTCCAGTCGGCACCGGCACGCTGGCCCGGCACATAGGAGTAACGCCGGCTCCACTCGGTGATGTGGTTGCGGTCGGCCGAGCCCTGCGCCAGGCGAACCCGGACCTCGCCCTGTGCCGAGGGCGACGGGCCGAGCCAGGATTGGGCGCTGTCGGCCACATGCAGCTTGTGTTTGCCGTCCTCGTGGGAGAACCAGTAGAACAGGCCGTCCTCTTCGAAACGGCGGGTGAGATAGGCGAGATCGGTTTCGTTCCACTGCACCGAATAATGCTGCGGCGGCGGTGGCGTGATCACGCCGGAGGTGTCGGGTGCCGGGATGCCGTGTTCGGAAAACAGCGTCTCGACGATATCGACCGAGGTCTTGTCCATCCAGATGCGGCAGTCGGAGCGGCGCGACAGCAGCCACATCTGCGGCCGCAGCACCATGGAATAGGACCTGAGGCCGCGGGTGATCGGCGGCCCCTCGTTGAGTTCGGTCACCAGACCGTTGAACGGCCGGCGCACGGCGCCCTCGCCATCGCCCTGTTGCACTTCCACGGAGACATCCATCAGCCGGCCGATCAGTTCCTCCGGCTTGACCGACGGCTTCTTGGTGCGGGCCGAAAGCTTGATCTCGAACAGCGAGGAGATACCTTCCTCGATCGTCACCCGCTCCGGCAGAAGCTGGTCCTCGCCGAGCGGTGAGACGATCTTCAGGATTCGGCTTGCCTGGATGAAATCGGCGGCGGAGGGCTGATCGTTCATGGGTTGACCTCAAACCTTAGGACGTGCGGCTCGACAGGAGCGGCCAGAACCAGATCGACTGGGATTGGTAGTAGCAGGAAGAGGCGCACTGAGCCGCGTCGGCGGCCCCGATGACCAGATCGATATGCCCGCCACCCCTGTAACCGGGTACGCCGTTGAAGGCGACGACGCCCTTGCGGGCTCCAATGCCGGATTGCGCCGTCTTGGAGGTGTAGGATTCGTAGTTGCCGAGATACCGCGTGGTCGCCAAGAGATCGGCGAGCCGGCGCATGGAGACCTCCAGGCCCTTGTTGGCGTGGGGGCCCTTGAGGATATTATGGGATTTCGGGGAGATCTTGATGCCGGACCTCACGAAGGCGAGGCTGACGCGCACGGCGCAGGTATTCGCGTAGAGCGGATTGTTCAGAAGCGCGTCCCAACCAATTTCGCGAAAAAGATCCTGCTGACTGACATAGTTAGGCCGATATGTGGTGCTGCTCGGATAATTGGCGTAAAGCTCATCGAAGGCTACGTTGATCATGTCGGCTCCAAAATCATTTTTCTTTGCAGGGAAAGGATTTGCTGAGGGCGGCGGACACAGAGATCGCAGCATTCTGCGGCAGAGCCTCCGGCGCCAGTGTTTGCAGATGGCTGAAGACGCGGTCCGTCAGCTCGTGAATGAGGACACCGCCTTCAATGCACCAGGTCTTTCCATCTGTCGCATCGGCAACGCCGGCCACATAGGCCGCGCCACGCTCGTACGAGATTTGCCGGCGAAGTTCCGGATTCGTGATTTCCGGCGCGGCATCGCCCTTGAGCGCTTCCAGGAGCTGCTGGTTGCTCATCCGCCAGATATCGGACTGCTGCGCTTGGACGGGCACGGCGCCGACAAGCAGCAGGATGGCCATAACAGGGCCCATCCAGCTATCTCGCTTCCACGCATTGCGCAAATTACGGCCATTGCCGGGCGAAGACTTCATCCACTAGCTCACAAAATCAAAGAGTTCAGATTGCCGACGACATATCGTTCATCGATAGAGACCCTCTTAGCCTACGGCCTCAGCAGATGCTTCCGAGAAGCGTTTCAGGAAGCCGTCGACAAGGGTGCGCCGATCGAAATAGTGAAGAAGTTCCAACCGATTGTTGTTGCCGTTGAAATAGGCCGCTGCCATCGGCCGTTCCCCGGTCTTCTGGATGAAAGTCACCGCCGGATTGCCGTAGAGCAGACGCGTCGGCGCCGGATCCTCGCCGTAGATGCGAAGGAAATTCAACGTGACGGAGGTCTTGTAGTGCTCCAGCGCCTTAGCTGTGAAGATGTTCTTCTTGCCGAGATAGCGGTGCATCACCGTCGTGCGGCCGTTTGGACGGGTCGTCAGCTGCGTTCCGGATTCAAAGAATTCCGATAGCAGCTCCCTCACGCCCGGCGAACCCTGCAGTTTGCTACCCTTGAAATAAACATCTTCGCCGATCGCAAGCGTGTAGACGCTGCGCATCACCTGAAGATGACTGGTGCCTATCCCCTTGACACCCTTAATTTTGAAGCTGGGCGCCACCATGCCGAAAACACTTTCGTCGAAGACTTCCTCGACGATAAGATGGTAGTTCGTCAGTTTGACATTATCGATGTCCAATCCGCTCATGGGAAAGACTTCCTTCAGCCCGCGACGACAATGAAGTGAGCGGACGCCATTGTGAAAGGCGCCCGCTCCAGTCGGATATTAAGCAGCCTTGGTGGTCGCCAGATCGTAGGAAGCGATCATCGGCGACTGCGGCGAGTGCTTGTCATCGTAAGGCGTGTACTTCACTTCCATCTTGGTGAAGTTCAGCTTGATCGTTTCGACCGGGCGGTCGCCGTTGGAATCGATCGAATAGCTGGCGATCAGCGTGTTCTCGAGCGAGTACTCGATATAGGTGTCGCCGGGATTGCCCGTGGTGACGAGATGGATGACCGAGCGCTTGCCGGTGCGGCCCGAGCAGGCCTCCTGGAAGAGCTTGGTCGACGAGGAGTCGCTGACCTTGGTGAGGATCACTTCCGAAACGGTCGGCTCGGAAGCTTCGCGGTTGGCCGCCGAACCAGCGGAGGTGTTCATGTTGCGGGACACGTTCCAGTGGATGGCTTCGATATCCATCCACTTGCGATGCTGCTCGTGGGTCGCATCGCCCTGGATCCCGTCGATCTGAAGATAAATCGGCATTCTGTAAGCTCTCCTATTGGCGGTTGAGTGCCTAGTTGCGTCTAAGGCGTAGTCGCCTTTCTTCTTCCTGCTCCCCGAGTGCGTTTGCGGCTCGGGGCTACTTCATCCGACAACCGGCTTTCCCCCGGCGTGCCGAATTCCTGTGGGGCGGCCTCTTCGGCATCGAGGCCGAAGCGTTGCCCATCGTAACCGATGGTGATCCCCGTAATTTTCTTCCCGGCCGCGACGGCATCGAGGAAAAACGTCGAAAGAACAGGCAGGAGGTCGCGCGCGATCATGACCTCGATCGCGCGGGCGCCCATCTCGCTCGTGCGGGCGCGCGAAATCAGCGCGTCGCGGGCTGCCGGCGACAATGAAAGCGTGGTCCCGTAAGTGGCGGCAACCCGCTCGCGGATACGGCCGATCTGGATATCGACAATGCCCGACAGCGTCTCGGGCCCGAGCGGCATGAAGGGCAGCACGGTGGTGCGGCCGAGGAAGGCCGGCTTGAAATGCTTCTGCAATTCCGGCAGCAGCATCGCTTCCAGCGCTTCCGCCTCCGGCATCGTCTCGGGATCGGCGGCAAGTGCTGCGATCATTTCCGAACCGGTATTGGCGGTCATGACGATGGTGGTGTTCTTGAAATCGATGTCGCGGCCTTCGCCGTCACGCAGCGTTCCCTTGTCGAACACCTGGTAGAAGATTTCCTGAACGCCGGGATGAGCCTTGTCGATCTCGTCGAGCAGCAGCACCCCATAGGGCCTGCGCCTCACCGCCTCGGTCAGCACGCCGCCTTCGCCATAACCGACGTAACCGGGCGGTGAGCCGAGAAGCATGGAAATCTTATGCTCCTCCTTGAACTCGGACATGTTGATGGTCGTCAGATAGCGGCTGCCGCCATAGAGCATGTCGGCAAGCGACAGCGCCGTCTCGGTCTTGCCGGTGCCGGACATGCCGACGAGCAGGAAGACGGCCGGCGGCCGGCGCGGATCGGAAAGTCCGGCGCGCGAGGCCCGCATGGCCGAAGCGATGCGTTCGATCGCAGCGTCCTGGCCGAGCACCCTCTCCTTCAGGCGGGCATCCAGCGTCTTGACGGTTTCGATCTGGTCCGCCAACAGCTTGCCGACAGGAATTCCGGTCCAGCGGGCCACGATAGCGGCAACGACTTCCTTGTCGACAACGCGCGGCAGCAGGGCCGTTTGATCCGCCACCGCCGCGAGTGTCCGTTCGGTCACGGCAAATGCGGCGCGCGCGGCTTCCACCGTCATGGCCTGCGGCGGGAAAGGCGCGACATTCGTGCCGTCGCCGCCACTGTCCGCCGCCGCCAACGGGACGATGGCGTCGTCCGGCGAGAAGAATTCCTCCAGCCGGTCGGCCTCCCGGACGAGCCGGTTTTCTTCCTCGAATCGCGCCCGGAGCGCTTCGATCTCCGCAACGATCTCCTGCTGCTTGCCGGCGATTTCGCCAAGCCGGGCGGCCTTTTCCGGTGTCTCGGGTTCTCGCGCAAGCCAGTTCGCCTCCGTTTCCAGGAGATCGCGCTCGTCGGTAAGCTGTTTCAAAGCCTCCGGCCTCGTCTGGCGGGCCAGCGCCACGGCGGCGGCAGCCGTGTCGATCAGGCTGATCGCCTTATCGGGAAGCTGCCGGTCCGGCAGATATCGCGCCGAAAGGCGGACGGCGGCGACGATCGCCTCGTCGCGAATGCGCACCTTGTGATGGGTTTTCAGGCTTTGCGCCACGCCGCGCAGCATCCGGATTGCGGCCTCTTCGTCCGGCTCGCGGACATGCACGGTCTGGAAGCGGCGGGTAAGGGCCGCATCTTTCTCGATGAAGCGCTTGTATTCGCTCCAGGTCGTTGCCGCGATCGTCCTGAGTTCTCCCCGCGCCAAAGCCGGTTTCAGGATATTTGCGGCATCGCCTTGCCCTGCCTGTCCGCCGGCGCCGATCAGCCCGTGCGCCTCGTCAATGAACAGAATGATCGGCTCCGGCGACGTCTTTACCGCGTCGACCACGCCATGCAGGCGCCGTTCGAACTCGCCTTTGACGCCGGCGCCGGCCTGCAGAAGGCTCAGATCCAGCAGCAGCAGCTTCACATCCTTCAGCCGGGCCGGAACATTGCCGGCGGCGATCTCCAGTGCGAGCGCTTCGGCCACCGCGGTCTTGCCGACACCCGCCTCGCCGACGAGGATCGGATTGTTCTGTCGGCGGCGCGTCAGGATATCGATCAGCTGCCGCAACTCAGCGTCGCGGCCGATGACCGGATCGATGCGGCCCGCGCGGGCGTCGGCCGTCATGTCGTGCGTATAGAGCCGCAGAAATTCATTGCCCGCCGATGTCGCGGCGGGCACGGAAAGCTGGTCCGACGGGCCAGAGGCCGCCTTCTCCAGCAATTTGTCGAGCATTGCCCGGTCGAGATTGCGTATCGAGGGGGCGATACCGCGCACAACCACCCGCAATGCCGAATCGCCGGTCAGGGCGGCGAGCAGATCGGCCAGCAGCACGACATTACGGCCGCACTGCAGCGATGCAACCAGGAAGGATTCCCGGCCAAGGGCCAGCAGATTGGGGGAGAGCGCCAGCGCTGCGCCGTCCTCCCGCGGAATATCGGCGATCGCCGCGTCCAGCTCCGTTCTCAGCATTTCCGAGGAGAGCTTGAGCTCCTCGAAAACGGCCGAAAACGCCGCAATATCAAGAAGGGAGCGAAGCCAGTGAGCGACATCCACGACAGCATGCTGATGGCGCACAGCGAGCGAAGCCGCTGTCTCAAGACCGACACGTAAATTGGGCTCAAGCGTTCTTATCAGACGATTGAGATCGATATTCGACATCCGCAAGTCCCGTTTATTCGACGAAATTCAGTGCGTCCTCTTGATGCGAAGCAACAACTAGGGCGCTCATAAACCCTTGTCCAGAAGAAAAACGACTCTATTTTTAGAAATGAGCATATCTGGAAGACGTCATAAATCCGTCATTATCGAGAGATGGTTGACAAGCCAATACAAGCCGCACAAAATGTTGGACCGCCGCGGTATGTTTTGATTTTTGAGGTATTTAACAGCGTGAATGTCAGAGAAATCATAGATCCACTTGAAGAAAATTATCCGTGCGGAGAAAACGTGCGGATTAATACTGCATCACGTGAAATATACTATAGAATTAAAGATGCCAGAAACGCCGCACGTACAGCCGAACGTAGTATTTCCCCGGGTGACGTTATTACACTTGCACCCGCCTGGCACGATGTTAGCAATCTTGGATTGCAGATCCTTTCTTCCCGCAGCAAAGACATAGAAGTATTGGCCTGGCTTGCGGAAGCGCAGCTGCGGCTGCGCGGCTTCTCAGGATTGCGCGACGTCTACGTTGCAACCGCGTCGCTTTTGGACAAGCATTTCGACACTTTGCACTCAATCGGAGACAGCGATTTCGAGGAGCGGTTCGCTCCTTTTGCAGGTCTTAACGGCGTCGGCGGCGAAGGCACGCTTATCCAGGCTATTCGTTTGACTTCGTTGATCCCGGACGGAAAATTCGCACAATTTTCGCTCTGGGATTTCCAGCTTTCGCAGCGGTCGAACGAAGCCGAGCGGCGCAAGGAATTGCAGCAGGCGGCGGCAGAAGCCGGTGTCGCTCAAATGTCAGCCCATCTCAGCGTGGTGACGGAGTGCATCGCCGCTTTCGATCGCATGATCGAAATACTTGACATACATTGCGGGGACCAGGCGCCGCCGAGTTCGAATACACGCAATGCTTTGCAAGAAGCGGCATCTGCAATCCGGATGCTCGCCGGCATCGAGGCTCCCTCAGCCATATCCGAAACCCCTCCCTCGCAAGGCTTAGAGCCGCTGCCGGCAGCCGATATCGGTGAGTCCGAGGCCGTCCGCATGCGGCCCGCCGGCGCGGAGATGATTCGTTCACGCGAAGAGGCCTTCGAACTGCTCGCTGCCGTTGCGCGCTATTTCCGTCGTACCGAACCCCATTCACCGATCTCCATGTCGATCGAGACGCTGGTGCGTCGCGGCCGCATGGATTTTTCCGAGCTTCTTGCCGAGCTCCTGCCTGAGCAGCACACGCGCAATGCAGTGCTGACGGCGGCCGGCATACAGCCCGCAACCGACAAGGGAGGCTAGCGGCCTGAGGTCGGGCTTGCCCGGCCGCAATCTGGAGCATCCGCAATTCGTAATCCGCCGATGAGACGAAGGAGAGCCTCGATGGCAAGTGTACATGAGAAACTGGAACGGGTTCGCAAGCCGCGGGTCCATATCAAATACGAAGTGGAAACCGAAGGCGCGATGGTGGTGAAGGAGCTGCCTTTTGTCGTCGGCGTGCTCGGCGACTTCTCCGGCAATCCCACCCAGCCGCTCAAGGCTTTCGGCGAGCGCAAGTTCGTCCAGATCGACCGCGACAATTTCGACGACGTCATGCGCCGCATGACTCCGGGCCTCACGCTCTCGGTCGAGAACACCCTGGAAAAGAACGGAACGGAGCTGCCGGTTTCGCTGAAATTCGAAAGCATGGCCGATTTCGAACCCGGCGCGGTCGTCGATCAGGTGCCAGCGCTGAAGGCCCTGCTCAACGCCCGCAACCAGCTACGCGACCTGATGAGCAAGGCGGACCGCTCCGAGGAACTCGAGCGTCTGCTCGAGGACATCCTGCAGAACAAGGCCGATCTCTCGCAGCTGGTGGCCCAGCTTGGCGGCGGCAAAGCCGGAGAGGCGAAGGACGTTCTGAACTGAGTGCCTGGGATCGCGGGCCGATCGCGGCCCGCGCGAATTCCTGAAGAGTCGTTGTCCGGCAGCGGCCCCTTTGAAGGGAACCCCTCACAGCCCGAGGGCCGCCGCTTTCGCAAAAAAGGATCGTTAGATGACCGCCGAAACGCAATTGCAGACAAAGGAAGACGTAGGCTTCGCACCCGATGAGAACCTGCTCTCGAAGGTCGTTGCGGCAACCCGCCAGACCGAGCCCGACCGTGCGCAGGACCTATTGCGCACCCTCACCGACCAAGCCCTGAAGGGCACCGTCACCTATGATCGTAACCTGACGATCACCTTGAACAACGCCATTGCCGAGATCGACAAGGCGATCTCGAGCCAGCTCGCGGCGATCATGCAGTCGCCGGAATTTACCAAGCTCGAAGGCGCCTGGCGCGGCCTGCATTATCTGGTCAAGAATACCGAGACCAGCGCCAACCTGAAGATCCGCGTGCTCAACGCCTCCAAGCGAGACGTCGCCAAGGATCTTGCCAAGGCCGTCGAATTCGACCAGTCCAGGCTCTTCAAGTCCGTCTACGAAGACGAGTTCGGCACCCCCGGCGGCGAACCGATGGGCGCGCTGATCGGCGACTACGAATTCGACAATTCCTTCGACGACGTCCAGCTTCTGCAAGGCGTCTCGATGATCGCCGCCGCCGCCTTCGCCCCGTTCATCTCGGCGGCCAGCCCCCGCATGTTCGGCTTCGAGGATTTCCGCGAGCTGGCAAAACCGCGCGATCTGGAAAAGATCTTCGAGACGGTCGAATACGCCAAGTGGCGTAGCCTGCGCGACAGCGATGATTCCCGCTTCGTGACGCTCGCCATGCCGCGTGTGCTCGCCCGCATGCCCTACGGCCCGAAGACCAGCCCGATCGAGGAGTTCAATTTCGACGAGACCGGCGGCTCCAAAACCGGCGAACTGCCGCACGGCTCCTATTGCTGGATGAACGCGGCCTATGTGATGGGCACGCGGCTGACCGAAGCCTTCGCCAAGAACGGCTGGTGCACCGCCATTCGCGGCGCCGAAAACGGCGGCAAGGTCGAGGGCCTGCCGATGCATATCTTCTCCAGCGATGATGGCGATCTCGACCTGAAATGCCCGACGGAAGTCGGCATCACCGATCGCCGCGACGCCGAACTCGGCAAGCTCGGCTTCCTGCCGCTCTGCCACTACAAGAATACGGATTATGCGGTGTTCTTCGGGGCGCAGACGGCGCACAAGCCGAAGCTCTACGACCGGCCCGAGGCGACCGCCAATGCGGCCGTTTCCGCCCGTCTGCCCTATATGATGGCGACCTCGCGCTTTGCCCACTACCTCAAGGTCATGGGCCGCGATAAGATCGGCTCCTTCATGGAAGCGGAGGATTGTGAGGCCTGGCTCAACCGCTGGATCTCCAACTATGTCAACGCCAATGACGACGCCGGCGAGGAGTCGCGGGCGAAATATCCGCTGCGCGAGGCAAAGGTCACCGTCCAGGAAATCCCCGGCAGGCCGGGCGCTTACAACGCCGTCGCCTGGATGCGTCCGTGGCTGCAGATGGAGGAATTGACGACCTCGCTGCGCATGGTCGCCCGGATTCCTTCGAAGAACTGATGAAATCAGGCTCCGGCGCGGCGGTTTCCGCCGCGCCAAGCTCTTGCGAAACATTTGGTCAGGTCGACGATGGGTTCCAGCACTGAATGGCGGCGCCGGGCGGATCAGCTGATTACGCTGATCGACGAGGCGCTGAACCGGCAAGTCAATGCCATCCTCCACCATCCCGATTTTCAGGCGATGGAGGCGAGATGGCGTGGCCTTGCCATGCTCGTGCGCGAGGCAAGCCGCAGCGGCGAGGTGAAGGTCAAGCTTCTCAGCGTCAGCTGGCGTGAGCTCGCGCGCAGCATGGAGCGTGCCAGCGATTTCGACCAGAGCCACCTCTTCGAACTGATCTACAGCCGCGAGTTCGGCATGCCGGGCGGCGAACCCTTCGGCATGCTGGTCGGCGACTATCATCTGTCTCCCCACGATCCCGTCGACGGCGATCCGGTCAGCACGCTGTCGCAGATCGGCATGGTGGCGGCTGCCGCCTTCTGCCCCTTCGTCGCGGGTGCGGCGCCGCTCTCGATCGGGCTGGAAGACTTTCACGAGCTGAACCGGGTCAACGACTTTTCCTGGCTTGCCACGGAGACGGACCGCATCCGCTGGAACGGTCTGCGCGCCCGAGAAGATTCGCGGTTCCTCGGGCTCGTCGCGCCACGCATCCTGATGCGCTCGCCGCTTGCGCCGCATACGCGCGATCGCAATGACGGCTTTCCCTTCCGCGAAAGCATTGCTGCCGACGGCAGTTCGCTGCTCTGGGGCAATGCCGCTTTCGCCTTTGCGACCGTCGTCATTCGCAATTTCATCGCGTCCGGCTGGTTTGCGGAGATCCGCGGCGTCACGCAGGATGCCGTCGACGGCGGCTTGCTGAGTGCAGGCGAATTGCCGCCTTATGATTTCGGCACGGAGAGCAACGGGCTTTCCGCCCAGGCGCCGGTCGAAATCCAGCTGACCAGCGGCCAGGAGCAGCAGCTGTGCGATCTCGGCATCATCCCTGCCGCGACCACCTATCTCTCCTCTTCGGCGATCTTCAATTCCAATCAGTCGCTGCATGCACCGCCGCATTATTCCAACGAGCATGCACGCCAGAACGCCCGCCTCGCCGCCATGCTGCAATATGTGCTCTGCGCCTCGCGCTTCGCGCATTATCTCAAGGTCATCATGCGCGACGAAATCGGCCAGCTCTCCGATGCGATCTCGATCGAGCGCAAGCTCATGGACTGGCTGACCGCCTATACGCTCGGCAACGATGATGCCGATATCGCGCTGCGCACCCGTTTCCCGCTGCGCTCGGCCGGCATCGGCGTCGCCGAAATTCCGGGCAAGCCCGGCAGCTTCTCCTGTACCGTCCGGCTACAGCCGCATTTCCAGCTCGATGACGTTGCCACCAGCTTCCACCTTATCGCCGAGACCGCAACCACCGGCCAGATTCTGAGCCGCCCGGTCGCCATACCCGAGAGGATGTCCGCATGACGCTTTCCGCCAGCATCGCCCGATCGCTCAGCGACAACGCCCTCGAGGACGCGCTCGAGGAGGTCAAGGCGCATCTGAAGGGCAAACCCTCGGATCAGGAGGCGCGGCATCTCTATATCGATCTTCTCGTTCTTGCCGGAGAATATGAGCGGGCCGACAATCAGTGCAGCCTTGCCGCCACCCTCTCGCCCGACGCGACGATGGGTTTCGCCTTGCTGCGCAACGAGCTTCGGGCGATGGCCGCGCGCGACGCCTGGTTTGCGAGCGGCGGCGTGCCGGAGTTTCCGCAGGGACCGAGCGAACTCGATAAGCTCGCCGTCCGCCTCGGCATCGCCCATCGTGATGGCGATGCCGAGGCGGCGAAGACCGCGCTCGCTGCGCTCGACGAACTCAGAAGCGAGCGCCCGCTTATCTGGAACGACAGGGCGGTCTCCGATTTCCGCGACCTCGACGATCGCACGCCACACGCGCTCGAAGTCATCATGACCGGCGGCGGCTATCTCTGGATCGACTTCGCCAAGATATCAGCCCTGTCGATCGAGCCGATTGCCCGGCCGCGAGATCTCGCCTTCCGTCGCGCCGAATTGACGCTGATCGACGGCGCCGCTGCCTCGGTGCTTCTGCCGGCGGTTTATCATGGCACCGGCAAGGATGCGGCGCTCAGGCTCGGACGCGAAACCGAATGGGTCGAGGAAGCGAGCGGCATCACCACCGGCCGCGGCCAGCGCTGCTTCCTCGCCGGCGACGAACTCGTCTCCTTCCATGACACCCAAAGTCTGGAGATCGTGCCGGCAAGCGCTGCCGGCAGGCAGGTCGCGCATGGCTGATCCGCTCGAACGCTACCGGCTGCGCGACCGCGTCCTGTCCCGCTCGATCCTCGACCGGCTGATCGACGAGGCTCCGGATCGCGCCGCCGATCCACCGATGAGCTTCGTCGACCAGGTCCGCGAGGTCAGGGAGGCGATCCGCCGCGATCTCGAAGCGCTGCTCAATACGCGGCGCTGCCCGACGACACCGCCGACGGCCCTTTCCGAATTGCGGGACGCGCTGGTGAGCTACGGCGTCGACGGCATCGTCTCGGCAAATCTGATGACCGACCAGGCGAAGCTCAAGCTGGCGGAAGCGATCGAGCGGCGGGTTGCGCTGTTCGAGACGCGGCTTGCCGATATCAGGGTGACGATCCTGAAAAGCCGGACGATGACCGAGCGGGCGTTGCGCATGCGCATCCAGGCGACCTTCCGTCTGCATGAGGGCATGCCGCCGATCAGCTTCGAATCGACCATCGATCCGTCGACCCAGCGTGTCCTCGTGGAGGCGGCGCATGGCTGAAGGTTTCCTGCACCGTTACAATGAGGAATTGCTGGCACTGCGGCGCCGGGCCGCGCGGTTTGCCGACGCTTTCCCCAAGATCGCCGGACGCCTGCGCATGACCGGCGACGTCGCCGACGACCCGCATGTGGAACGCCTGATCCAGAGTTTCGCCTATTCGGCGGCGCGCGTGCGTCAGAAGCTCGACGACGAATTTCCCGAACTGACCGATGGCCTGCTTGAAACGCTCTATCCGCATTATCTCGCACCCCTGCCCTCGATGAGCATCGTCAAGTTCCGCCCAAGCGACACGCTCGCCTCCGTCCAGACCGTGCCCCGCCACACGGAGGTGCTTGCCGAGCCGGTGAGAGGCGAGGCCTGCCGCTTCCGCACCACGCAGGACGTCGAGATGGCGCCGATCGAGATCGCGGGTGCTGCGCTTTCCGGCCAGCCGATCAATGCACCGCTTTCGTCCTATGCCGGCGTTGCCGGTTGCCTCAGGCTGTCCATCCGCTCTCTCGATGCCCGCAAGCCTCTGGGCAGCCTCGGCCTGAGCCGGCTGCGCCTGCATATTCCCTCTGCCTGGCAGCAGGCCGTGGCGATTTACGAACTGCTTGCCAACCACACGCTCGGCATCGCGCTTGCCAAACATGCAGACGACCGTTCGCCGATCTTCCTGCCGGCAGGGAACCTGAAACCCGTCGGCTTCGAGCCGGAACAGGCCATGCTGCCCTACCCCGCGCCGAGCTTCATCGGCTACCGGCTGCTCACCGAATTTTTCGCTCTGCCGCGGAAATTCCTTTTTCTCGATATCGAAGGGCTCGAGTCCTGGCGAGGAGAAACGCTGGAACTCTTCGTTTACCTCAAGGAAAGCGACGCGAAGCTGGAGCGGGCGGTTTCGGCCCGCGACTTCGCGCTCAACGCCACGCCTGTCGTCAACTTGTTTCGCCAGCTCTGCGAACCGATCGCCATCGATGGCACCCGCACGGAATACCGTCTGCTGCCGGATGCGCGGCGTCAGAAGACCCGCGAGATTTACTCGATCGACCGCGTGCTGCTGACCGGCTCGCGCGGCCAGGAGGAATTCTGCCAGCCCTTCTTCGGACGATCGCAACGGGCAGGCGCGAGCGCGACCTACTGGCAGGCCTCTCGCCGTTTCGACGAAGACGACAGGACCAGCGATATGGATATCGCCTTCGTCGACCGGCAGCGCCGGTCGGCCGGTCCGGTCGATGCGGTGGCGAGCGTCGATACGCTCTGCCTCAACCGCGACCTGCCGGAACAGCTTCCCTTCGGCGGCGGCCACCCCTTGCTGCAGCTCGCCTCCGGCCATGAAGCGGTCGCAGGCGTCGAGGCGCTGATCCCGCCGACACCGTCGGTCAGAATGAACGATCAGGATGGCCGGAACTGGCGACTGATGTCGCATCTCCTCCTCAATCATCTGTCGCTGTTCGACAATGAGGGTGCCGCATTGAAGGACATCCTGTCGCTCTACGCCTTCCGCGATAGCCCCGAGACCAAGCAGTTCGCCGATGCGCTGGTCAGGATCAAAGCCGCCAATTCGACCGCCCGTCTCGGCAGCGGCGGCATGGTGCCCGGCACCGAGATCGCGCTGGAATTCGATCCGGCCGCCATCGACCGGCCGTCGGCCTTCCTGTTCGGCAGCGTGCTCGACCGCTTCTTCAGCCTCTACACCTCGGTCAACAGCTTCACCCGGCTCACTGTCGGCATGAAGGGACAGTCGAGACCGATCGCCCGCTGGCCGGCGCGCGCCGCCGAACGCCCGCTTCTCTGAGAAAGGACCGCCAGTCGATCATGGACATGCAAGCCGCCAGCAAGCCAGACGCGCTTACCGACCTGCTCGAACGCGACCCCGGCCGCTTCGAGCCGGTGACGGCGTTTCGTGTCGCGCAGGCGTCGGTGGGCGAAGGACGGCTTGACGTCGCCTCCCATGTCGGCGTCTCACCGGCGCCGCTTGCGATCAGCGGATATAAGAGCAAGGCCGGCCGCGCCACCGTGCGCAGCGCGCTTGCCGGCCTCGTCGGCGCGCTCGGCTCCATGCCATCGGCCTATAACGAACTCGTCATGCGCGAGGAGCGCAACCGGTCGCGGGGGTTGGCGAGCTTTTTCGATCTGTTCGGCGCGCGCATGGCGGAGCTCTTCGCCGACGCCTGTGAGAAATACCGGATTGCGAGGCGCCTGCGCTGGGGTGGTGCTTCGGCAAGCAACGCCTTCGTCACCACGCTGCTCGCGCTCACCGGTTTCGGCACCAAGCGGCTCGTCGAAAAGAGCGGCGTCGACGAGGAGTTGATCCTGCGCTTTTCCGGTTTCTTCGCGGCGCGCAACCGCAATACCGCCAACCTCCGCGCCATGCTGACCGAATTCAGCGGCCTGCCGGTGGAGATCGAACTGTTCCGCGGCCGCTGGCTGAGCATTCCGCCGGAAGAGCGCAGCCGGATGGGCCAGCCGCAGGGCGTGCAGCTCGGGGTCAACGCCACGGCCGGTGCGGCCGTCCACGATTTCAGCGGCGGCTTTCGCGTCGTCATCGGCCCGCTCGGTTATGCCGATTATCTCACGCTTGCGCCGGGCGGACGGGCCATCACCGAACTCTTCGCGCTGACCAGGCTCTATGTCGGCTCGGCGCTCGAATTCGATATACAGGTCGTGCTGAGGAAGGACGACGTTCCCTTCTGCCGGCTCGGCCAGGCAGGCGATCCGCCACGTCTCGGCTGGAACAGCTGGGCGAGGGTCGCACCGGCGGCAAAGGACAGCGGCGACGCGATCATCGTCGAACGCCTGTCGGCCGAGATGCGGTGAGGAGGCGAGGATGCGGCTCGAACTGAGAGAGATCACCAGCGACGCGGCGACAACGGCCGGCCGGCCGAAATGGTTCTTCGAACGCGGCCGGCGGACGCTTGGCCGGGCGCCCGATTGCGACTGGCAGCTGCCGGGGGACAGGCGCTCGATTTCGAAACTTCATTGCATCATCGAGCGCGACCGCGACGGCTTCCTGTTGCGTGACCAGAGCGCCAACGGCTCCCGCGTCGACGGCGTTGCCGTGCATGAAGGTCAAATCGCCCGGCTTTCCGACAGGTCGCGGCTGGAGATGGGCGGACTTGCTTTTTCCGTCCACATCTCCGGCGATAGGGACCGCGAGATCGAGGACCCCGATGCCGGGCTCGTCTTGAGCGACGAACCGTTGACCATTTCCGCGATCCTTGCCGACATCGCGCCAGGCGGGCATACCGCAAACGGCATTCTCGGTGAGCGCCCGGCCGATGGTTGGAGCCTTTCCGAACAGGCCGGCAAGAAAGGCGCGGCGTCATCCCGCAATGTCGAGATCGGCTGGAGCGGCCCCCCGGAGATTCGCATGATGACCCAGCTTCTGCCGGAAGACTGGAATTCGGAGGAGACCGAATACGGCAGCCATCTGGAACACGGCTCCGCCACCCATGTCGCAGCCCCGATCGCCCAGCGCCGGGCCGCGCCGCTGACCGACATCGTCAACGACAACGACCCGCAACCCGAATCCGAAGGTTTTGCGGCGCTGACCATCGGCCGGCCTGCAGCCCTCACCGACAGGCTGGAGCCATTGCTCGGCCGGCTCGAGGAGGCGGTCGAAAGTGCCTATGCCGTCTTCGAGATGAATGCACCGCCCCGCGGCAGCCAGCCGGACTTCCCTCACAGGGAGGAGGCACTGCTCGCCCGCATCGAGACCCTGCTCGGCCAACAACTCAAGCTCAATTCCGCGCTCGTCGCTCTCGCCCAGGCGGCGGGCCAGCTGGAGCCGCGCAGCCTGGAAGCGCGTGTCGAGACGGGCGCCTGGCGTCGGGACCGGACCTACTGGCGGGCCTACCGGGCGCAATTCGAAAAAGACGGCAAAAGCCGGTCGATCCAAGACATTTTTCGCGATGCCATGATGGCCGCGATCAACGGCAGAGATACAGGGCCTCGTCCGCAAGACAGCCAGGAAGGACAAGACGCGCATCATGAGGAATGAGAATCGGGTGGCCTGGAGCGAGGGCATGTTCCTTCGCGTGCAGCATTTTCAGCAGGCGGACCGCTGGACCGAACGGCTCGTGCGCACCGCCACGCATGGGCTGGCGCCCTATCCCTGGGGGATATCGGAGATCGGCATCGATCGCGGCGCGCTGGCGATCGGGCAGTTCGCGCTGTCGAACCTGCGCGGCGTGTTGCCCGACGGGACGCCGTTCGAAGCGCCTGTCGATGCCGACCTGCCGCCGCCGCTCGATCTCGACGAGAACACCAAAAATGCGATCGTTTATCTGGCGCTTCCCGCCCGTCAACCGGGCAAGGCCGATGTGGCATTGAACGGAGGCGCCGCGCGCAACAGCGTCCGTCTCGTCGCGTCGCCCTACGAAGCGCCCGACGCCAACGTCGAAACCGATTTCATGGCGCCGATCGATGTCGGCCGCCTCAGCCTGCGTTATCTCCGGACCGGCGACGAGCTTGCCGGCTACGAGCTGATCGGGCTTGCCCGCATCATCGAAGTCCGGTCCGACAGGGCTGTCATTCTCGATCCCGACTACATCCTGCCGAGCCTCAACTGCACGGCCGCCGGCCGGCTGAACGAATTGATCACCGAACTTCTCGGCATCGTGCGCCATCGCGCCGAAGCCATCGCCGAACGCATCGGCGATCCCACCATCCGCGGCACGGCGGAGGTCGGCGATTACCTGCTCCTGCAGATCCTCAACCGCGCCGATCCGATGCTGAAGCATCTTTCAGCCAATGCGACACGCATCCACCCGATCGTCTTTTACGAGCACTGCATCCAGCTCGCCGGCGAACTCGCCACCTTCACGACCGAACGCAAGCGGGCGAGCGATTTCCCGCCCTACCGGCACGACGACCTGAAGGCGACCTTCGCCGCCGTCTTCGACGATTTGCGCGCATCGCTTTCCTCGGTGCTCGAACAGGCGGCAGTCGCGATCGAGCTTGCCGAACGCCGGCATGGCGTCAGGATCGGCACGATCAACGACCGCACCCTGCTTCGGGATGCCGGCTTCGTGCTCGCGGTCCGGGCCGAGATGCCGGCCGAGGACGTGCGCCGCAAGCTGCCGGCGCAGATCAAGGTCGGCCCGGTCGAACGGATCGCCGACCTCGTCAACGTGGCGCTGCCGGGCATTCCCGTACGGCCGCTGCCGGTGCTGCCGCGCCAGCTCCCCTATCGCTCCGGCACCATCTACTTCGAACTCGACACCAAGAATCCGCTCTGGAAACAACTCGATACCTCCGGCGCCATCGCTGTGCATCTCGCCGGCGATTTCCCCGGGCTCGAAATCGAACTGTGGGCCCTTAGAGAATGAAGAACGAACCCGCTTCCAACTGGCAAAGCCTGCCGACCATCGTCGAACTCACCGAGGATGGCGTGAAGAAAAAGCAATCCGCCCGCAAGATGGCGGAGATGCTGGACGACGTTCTCGATTTTCCCGAAGGCGAGAAGGGGACGGCATCAGCGGCAGCGCCCATAACGGGCGGAGCATCGGTCGAAACGCTGGTGCGGGATTTCCGTTTCGGCGCCGAAGACGTGCCGACCCTGGTGCGCTCGGCCGCACCGCTGCTCAACCTCGCCCATGGCCTGCGCTACACGGAAGAGCAGCCCGATATCGATGAACTGAGAGCCGTGGCGATTGCGGCTGTCGGCCGCTACGAGCGGGATCTCGCGAGCGCGCGCATCAGTCCCGAACGGGCGCGCGCCGCCCATTATGTCGTCTGCGCGACGGTGGACGACGTCGTGCTCAGCAAAGCCTGGGGCGTGCGCGCCGGCTGGGCGCGCTCCGGTCTCGTTTCCACCTTCCATATGGACGTGACCGGCGGCGAACGTGTGTTCGACCTGCTCGACCATTTCCACCAGAGCCCCGGCGCCAACAAGGATCTGCTGCTCCTCATCTACCTCTGCCTGTCGCTCGCCTTCGAGGGCCGCACCCGCGTTTCCGCGCGCGGCGCGCTGGAGCTCGCCCGCATCCGCGACAGTCTCTATAAGACGCTGCTCGGCCAATACGGGGTCTTCGAGCGAGAGCTTTCCCCGCATTGGAAGGGGGTTTCCGCCCGGCACCAGCCGCTGCGCACCGCCGCCGCCCTTTGGACGCTGCTTTCCGTCCTGACGCTGATCCTGGCGTTCGGCTACCTGTTCTTCACGCTGTCGCTGAACCGCGCCTCCGACGGCACGTTCGAGCGCCTTGCCAAGCTGCCGCCGCGCGAGACGCCAAGCGTGCTGGTCAAGGTGCCGGAGCCGCCGCGCGCCCCTCCGCCTGTTGTCGTCGCGCAAACGCCGCCGCCTCCGCCGCCGCAGGTGAAGCCGCCGAGCCGGCTCGACAATCTGCTCGCCTTCCTCCAGCCGGAGGTCGAGAAGAAACTCGTCACGCTGTCGGATTCGAACGGCAGGCTCTTGGTGCGCATCAGCAATTCCGGCCTGTTTGCCACCGGCAGCGCCGAGGTCAGCGAGAAGTTCCACGATCTCCTGCAGCGGATCGGCGGCGCGCTCGCCGCGGAGAAATTCCGCGCCGTCGTCGTGGGCTATACGGACAATGTGCCGATCCGCACGATCCAGTTCCCATCCAACTGGCACCTGTCGGAAGCCCGCGCCAAGGCGGTCGGCGAAATTCTGGCGTCGTTCACCGGGCCGGGCGCGATCCTGACCGAGGGACGCGCCGACAGCGATCCGATCGCCGGCAACGACACGCAGGAGGGCCGGGAGATGAACCGCCGCACCGAGATCCTGGTGCTGACCGATCCGAGCGAACGGCTGAGTGAGGCCGGGTTCAAGACACCGCCGATCGAGGCCGAAAGACCGAATGCACCGGCCGCCGCCGCGGGAGGCGCTTCGCGATGAATCCCTTAAGTTATTTCTATACGCTACGCTCCTATGTGGAGGCCTATGCCGGCCTTCTCGGCCGCCGCTTCATCTCGATCATCTGGGTGGCGGCGATCTGCGTCGTCATCTGGTTCTACGGCTATCTCGCCGCCTATGGCGACTTCAAGCCGCTGGCGAGCGCCTCGGCGCGGCTGACGCTGATCGGCATCGTGCTCGCTGCCTGGCTCGCTTACCTCCTCTTCACCGTGATCCGCGACCGCCGCCGCGACAAGCAACTCGTCGAAGGGATCGAGCGCGACGCCGAGGCCGAAGCGGCGGCCAGCCAGCAGGCTGAGGTCAGCGAGATCCACGGCCGGCTGAAGGAGGCGCTGCAGCTCCTGCGCCGCATCACCAAGCGACGCTTCGGCTATATTTACGAGCTGCCCTGGTACGTGATCTTCGGCGCGCCGGGTTCCGGCAAGACGACCGCGCTTAGCAATTCCGGCCTCAAATTCCCGCTCGGCGATGCGCTCGGCAGCAATTCGATCCAGGGCATCGGCGGCACGCGCCACTGCAATTGGTGGTTCACCGACGAGGCGATCCTCATCGATACCGCCGGCCGCTACACGACGCAGGACGATCTGAACGGCACCGCCAAGGCCGGCTGGGAAGGCTTTCTCGGCCTGTTGCGCAAATATCGCCGGTCGCAGCCGATCAACGGCGCGCTGGTGACGCTGTCGATCGGCGATCTTTTGACCCGCGATGCCGAAGCGCAGCGCGAGGAAATCAGAGCGATCCGCCAGCGGCTGTCGGAGCTCGACGAACTCCTGCATGCGCGCGTGCCGGTCTATCTGCTCCTGACCAAGGCCGATCTCCTGACCGGCTTCGTCGAGTTCTTCGACGGCTTCAACAAGAGCGATCGCGAGCAGGTCTGGGGCACGACCTTCGGGCTCGACGAGAGCTACAAGGCGGTGAACCTCCCGGAACGCTTCATGGAGGAATTCACCCTGCTCCAGCAGCGCGTCGACGCCATGCTGATCGAACGCCTGCAGCAGGAGCCCAACCCAGAGCTGCGCGGCCGCATCTTCCGCTTCCCGGCCGAGCTCGTCTCTTTGAAAGAGCGCCTGCAGGAGGTCGTGACCGAGCTTTGCTCCGGGTCGAAACTGGTAGAAGCGCCGCTCTTACGCGGCATCTATTTCGCCTCCGGCACGCAGAGAGACGAGACGGTTGCCGTTCCCCGGACGCGGCGCAGCTATTTTCTCTCGCGCCTCTTCAAGGAGGTGATCTTCGGCGAGGCCTCGCTGGTCGCGCGTGACAAGCGGCTTTCCGGCCGGCAGCTGCTGTTCCGCCGGGCTGCCTACGCCGCTGCCGTGCTGCTGCTTGCCGTTGTGCTGACGAGCTGGACAGCCACCTACATCCAGAACACCACGGCGCTCGCCGCCGCCGAAAGACGCATCGATGCCTATGAGCAGCTGGTGCGCGGCGTGCCGGTGCGCGACGTTTCGGATGCCGACTTCCTGCGCATCCTGCCGGCGCTCGACAATCTCGCCGCCGTCAGCACCGATTTTTCCAAGACCCGCGTCTGGCCGGTGAGCCTCGGCCTCGACCAGGAAGGCAAGGTCGCGAGCCGCCAGCGCGAAGCCTATCAGCGGGCGCTGAACACGCTGCTCCTGCCCCGCATGCTGGTGCAGCTCCAGAAGGAGATGACCGAGACCACCGACGTCACCCGGACCTTCGACGCGCTGAAACTCTACGGCATGCTTGGCGGGCTCGGCCCGATGAATGTGGATTTCGCCTCTCTGGAAGCGGAAGACATGTTCACCAGGCTCTATCCCGACGAAGGCCGTGCCGCGGCGCGTAACGCGCTGATCACCCATGCGGGAGCTATGGAGCGCGGCGTGCTGCCGCCGATTGAGCTCGACAAGACGCTGATCGGCAAGGCGCGCGACGTCATCCGCTCGCAGAACATCGCCAGCCGCGCCTATGAGATCCTGGCGGAATACCGCGCCTCCCGCGCCCTTCCCGGCTGGAGCCCGGCCGGCGCGCTCGGTCCGCTCGGCGAACAGGCATTCGAGCGGACCTCCAAGGCGCCGCTAGGCGAGAGCATTCCCGGCCTTTTTTCCGCGACCGGCTACCGCACCGTCGTTCTGCCCGAGATCAGCGAGGCCGCGCGCGAGGCGCTCGACGAGCAATGGGTTCGCGGCGATCCCAATCCCGCCGGCGTCACGGTCGACACCGTCGCCCAGGCCACACTTCAGCTCTACTTCGACAAGTTCGATCAACGCTGGTCGACGCTGTTGACCGATATCAGGGTCAAGCCCTCGCAGACGATCAGCGACGCGGCGGAGACCACCCGCATCCTGGCCGGCAAGCCCGGCCCCGTCGAGGCGATCGCGAACTCGATCGCCGCCGCCACCGATCTGCGCGGCCCCGGCGCCGAGATCGCCTCGGCTGCCGGTGACAGTTTGACCGACTCAACCACGGCGCTGAGCAGTGCCGCCAATGCGCCCGATCCCTTCAGCAATCTGCGAGAGGCGTTGAAGGCGCCAGCCGGCCAGTCGCCGCTTCCCGACCAGTCGAAGGAGGCGCCGCGCTCGGAGATCGGACAGCTGCAACCGATCCTGCAGAGGGTACAGGAGCAGCTTTCGCGGGCGACGACCTCCACCGCCGAAGTGGCGAAAGTCTTCGACGTCGACAGCCAGCTGACCGACGCCAACCAGGACTTGCTGCAACAGGCCCGCAAGCTGCCGGCGCCGGTCGATACATGGATGGCCGGGCTCGCCGCCGATGTCGGATCGCTGGCGGTCAAATCCGCCCGTTCGCGCATCACCGACGCCTGGGCCGCAGAGGGGGCCGGCTTCTGCTCGAACGTCGTTGCCGGCCGTTATCCCTTCGATCGAAAATCCCCGCGCGACGTGGCGATGAGCGACTTTGTCAGGCTGTTCGGACCCGAGGGACTGTTCAAGACCTTCTTCAAGGAGAAGCTCGAAGCCTTCGTCGATACCAGCGCTTCGCCATGGGGCTGGAAGGGCACCTTCGGCGCGGCGAGCATTCCGAGCGCGGCGATCGCCCAGTTCGAGAATGCCGACAAGATCAACCGCGCCTTCTTCCCGGCCGGCAGCGAGAACCCGTCGATCACGATCAACATCAAGCCGGTGTCGCTGACCGATGCCGCCAGCGCGGTGATGCTGGAGATCGAAGGCGAACGCGTCGTCTATTTCCACGGGCCGATCCAGTCGAAATCGATCACCTGGCCGTCGACGGAAGCGAGCAATGCCTCGCGCATCGCCTTCCAGCCGGGCGGCTGGCAACAGGCCTTGACGGAGAACGGCGACTGGTCGCCCTTCCGGCTGTTCGACGATGCCAGCGTCACCATACAGGGCGACGATCTCTTCCGGGCAAAATTCCAGCAGGACGGCCGGGCAGCGGAGTTCGACGTACAGTTCGGTTCGGTGCTCAACCCATTCCGGCTGGAGGCGCTCGGCGCCTTCTCATGCCCGGCGCAGTTCTGAGCGGGCTGACATGAACGAGCGCGCCACCCTCGAGCGAAACCCTGCTGAAACCGACAGGATCGGCTTTTACGGCAAGCTGCCGAGCCATGGCGATTTCGTTTCGATGGGCCTCGGCCATAGCTTGCAATCTGCGCTCGATGCCTGGATGCAGGCCGGCATGCAGGCGGCGCAGCAGGAACACGGCGAGGATTGGAAACGCCGCTTCCGTTCAATGCCGGCATGGCGTTTCATCATCGAGCGCGGTCTCTGGGGGCCGGCAACCGTTGCCGGCGTGCTGCTGCCAAGTCTCGACCGCGTCGGGCGCAGTTTTCCTCTCGTCATCGCCGCGCAGCTTCATGGCTTTGTCGAGCATCCACGCCAGCTCTATCTCGACGACACGTGGTTCACGGCGGCCGAGGCGATCGCCGAAAGCTCGGCCAAGCGGGATTTCGACATCAACCATTTCACCGCAAGCCTGAAGCGGCTGAGGACCCTGCGCCCGGCCGACCTCGCGGAAAACCAGATACTGCAGAACGACGCCGCCAGCCGCGGCACGCTCTGGTGGCGGATCAGTCCCGAAGAGCGGCGCGCCAAAGGCTTTCGCGTCAGCGGCGCCCCCGAGCCCGGGCATTTTTCGAAACTGCTGCACGAAGTTTCCCCCGCCGCTTCGGCAGGCCCGCAACCCGAAACGACGGAGACACCGCGTTCCGCCGGCATCGAAGCGCCTCATCCTCTCGTCTTGCGGCACAGCCATGCCACGCACGCCGGCACGCGGCTCTCAGTCAATGCCGACGCGCTGCTCGTTTCTGAAACGCCCTCGCTCTTCGCCGTCGCCGATGGCGTCGGTGACAGCAACGCTGCCGCAGATGTCGGCAAGATCGCGGTTCATGTGCTGGCCGAAACCGCCAAACAGCAGACGATCGAAGCTTTGGTGCAGGAGATCAAGGGCAAGCTCGGCCGTGCCCACGGCCTGCTTCAGTCGGCCTATCTTTCCGAGACTCGCGAGCCGGCGGCCGCCAGTATCGTCGTGCTGGCCGCGCTGCAGGAAAGCTGCGCTCTGCTCTGGGCCGGCGATGCCCGCTGCTATCTTCTGCGGGACGGCATGATGCGCTGCCTCACCCGCGATCATGTGGAGATCGGCCTGCGGCGCACACTGTCGCGCGCCATCGGACTGCGCGGGCATCTCGTTCCGGAAGTCCTCTCCGGCGGATTGCAAGTCGGCGACCGGCTCCTGCTTTGCAGCGCGCCGCTGCCGAGCGTCGTGTCCGAGCGCAGCATCGCCGAAATTCTCCTTTCCGCAAGAATCGAAAAGGCGGCCGACATCCTCGTCCAGGAGGGACTGATCGCCAATTGCCGCGACAACCTCAGCGCCATTGTGATCGACGTGAAGACCGATGAGCCATGACCCTCCGGAAGCGGCTTTCGAGGAGATCGCGCGGCGCTTTTCGCATCTCTGGCAGGCGTTGAACAACCATGCGGATAAGGCGTATTCGCCGGACACCCGAAAGATACTGATAGACAGGGTCCGAGATGCGCTTGATCGGGGCGAGGCCCGCCTCAGTGATATGGATACCGCGATCATTGCCAACAGCTTCGTGCTGGAGACGCTGGTTCATGATGGCGCGGTCATCCAAGTCTACCGCGCCCGCCATCGCGATCTCGGAACGCTTCACGCGATCAAGATGCCGCGCCTCGAGCATGCCGACGATCC
Source organism: Rhizobium sp. M10 (assembly GCF_002531955.1). NCBI lineage: Bacteria > Pseudomonadati > Pseudomonadota > Alphaproteobacteria > Hyphomicrobiales > Rhizobiaceae > Rhizobium > Rhizobium sp. M10. The sequence continues at coordinate 93,772 of NZ_NWTA01000011.1, forward strand.
CGTGCTGAGGAAACTCATGCTGCGCGAGGCAGAAATCGGCATGGTGCTGCGCCATCCCCACATTGCCGCGACGCAAACCGTTCTGCGTCTTGCCGATGGACGCCCTGCCCTCGTCATGGAATGGATCGGAAGCCGGCTTGCGGAGCTTTTGCAGCAAAGGCCGTTATCCCCTGGCGACGTGGCCTCGCTCATGACATCGGTGTTTTCCGGCCTGGACGCGATCCATGCCGCCGGTTTCGTGCATTGCGACCTGTCGCCGCTCAACCTTCTGTCCGATGGGAATTTCTCTCGTTTGAAGATCGCCGATTTCGGCGTGGCGCTCGAGGCGGGATGCCGGCATCGCCAATTCGATCTCGCTTTTGCCGGCCGGCCGGATTTCGCCGCTCCTGAACAGACGGCAGGCGAACCGCTCGACGGACGATCCGATCTTTACGCGGCCGGGCTCCTGCTGTCCCTGTTGCTCAGCCATTGCACGGAACACGACCAAGGGTTGGAGGCTTTGGCGATCCGCCTGTCCCAACGGGATCCGCAAGACAGGCCGGAAAATGCAAAGGCCGCCTTGCATCTGCTCGGCGGCCCCACGGAACGTCCAGTCGATTTTTAGTTGCCGCTCGACCCGGGGATCGGCGCTGCGGCCGTCGGCACGCTCTTCTGGTAGACGTTGAAGAGCTTGGCGAAATCCACCAGGCTGGCATTACTGGCGTAGATGATATCACCGTCCATCATCTGGAAACGTTGCATCAGCGCCAGATTGGAAACATCCCTCATATTGACGCGGTAGATCACCGGCTTGCTGCTCACCACGACCGGCGCCGCAGTCTTGGCATTCGCCGCCGCCACCTGCGTATAGACCGGCTGATTGCGCAGCACATAGAAATTGCTGGCATCAGCCCGGTCGTCGAGCAGCCCGCCCGCCCGGCCGAGCGCCTGGGCCAGTGTCAGCCTGCCCGGCTCGAATTCGAACTCGCCGACACTCTTGAATGCGCCGAAGGCGGTGAAGGTCGGTGAATCCTTGTCGACATAGATCTGGTCGTCCGGCAGCAGATAGACATTCTGCTTGCTGTCGTCGATGACGCGCTGCAGCGGCACGGTGGCGCGCTGTTTGCCACGCATCAGCGTGACGGTGGCCGATCCCGGATCGGAGGATGCGCCGCCGGCAAGTGCGACCGCGTCGAGCACGCGCTCCTTGCGCGCGGTGAGCGGGAAGCGGCCGGCGGAGCGCACGTCGCCATTGACGGTGACGCCGCTGGAGGGTCTGTCGACCACGGTGACGACAGCCTGCGGGTTGACGGCCGAGCCCTTCAGGCCGGTGACGATGCGCGTCTGCAGCGCCTCGGTCGAGGAATCCACCACCCGCTGCTTGCCGATGAAGGGAAGGGTCACGTTGCCGGTCGAATCAACGGTGAAGCGGCCGAGATTGAGGGTCTTGCTCTCAGTCGAGGAGAAAAGCCCATCCTCGCCGGGATCGAGAATCGTCACGTCGATGACGTCGCCGCGCCTGAGCTTCGTATCGGCAAATCCGCCCGAGCGCATGGCGCTGAGCCCTAGATCGGAGGAGGCATAGGCAAGCGGGGCGGCCGAAACCGGGCCCATCGGCGCTTCCGACAATCTCACGACCGGGATCCGCTCGTTGGTTTGCGGTGAGGTGGCATTGTAAAAACCACCGGCAGTAGGGCCATCGGATGGCCGGGCGCATGCGCTAAGAACTGCGACAAGGACCAACGGCGCCAGCTTTCGCATCAGGTATCCTTTTGGCAATGTTGAGAGAATCGGAAACTATCAGGGGCAGATGACCGAGCAATACCAGTTGCACGCGAAAAATCAATTGTGACAGTTCGGAGGCCCACAACTGTGACTAATTGGCAACCATATTGGCTCTGTGGAACCAAATCCTTCGCTCGCGTATTGGCTGGGAATAGCCTTCGAATGAAGGTGGAAGCCAATGACCTTGCGCAGCAAACGAATCTACGAGCCGAAGGACGAGAAGGATGGCCTGCGCATTCTGGTCGACAGGCTCTGGCCTCGCGGGTTGAAAAAACAGGAGGCCGCCGTCGATATCTGGTTGAAGGACATCGCGCCGAGCCCGGCGCTTCGCCGATGGTTCGGACATGATCCCGCCAAATGGACGGAGTTCCAGGGCCGCTACCGGGAGGAACTCGACAAGAATTCACCTGTCGTCGAGGAACTCAGACGCCATATCGGGCAATCGGACGCCACGCTCCTTTACGCCGCAAAAGACGAGGATCACAACCACGCGATCGTGCTTCAGCGCTTTGTCGACGACGCTGACCGGCCACTGCCGCGCCGCTGTTTTGCCGTGTCAAAAATTTCCGGGAACCTTTTCGACTGATCTGCATCCAATGCTCGCTTCCAAGGGCGCACACGCTGCTGCCGGAAGACGTTCCGTCGCGACAAAAGGAGACAGATCATGTTGAAACAAATCCTCGGCGCCACCCTTATGACCGCATTGCTCGGCACCGCCTCGATTGCCGCCGATGCCAAGCCGACCGACCCGCAGATCGCCCATATCGCCTATACGGCAGGCCAGATCGACGTCACCGCCGCGGAACAGGCGTTGAAGAAAAGCAAGAATGCCTCAGTCATCGAATTCGCCAAGACGATGGAGCGCGACCACAAGACCGTCAACGAACAGGCGCTCGCCCTCGTCAAGAAGCTGAACGTGACGCCTGAAGACAATGCCGTCAGCCAGTCGCTGTCGACACAGGCGAACAAGGAACTGACGACGCTCGCCGCTCTCGACGGTGCGGCTTTCGACAAGGCCTACGTCGCAAACGAAGTTGCCTATCACAAGTCGGTCAACGATGCGCTTGCCAACGTGCTGATCCCTTCCGCTCAGAACAAGGAGTTGAAGTCGCTCCTGGAAACGGGCCTGACCCTGTTCAAACAACACCAGATGCATGCCGAACATCTCGCTTCGACGATGAAGTAGGCCGGCGATGGGCTCGCTGATGAAATCGCTGCCGCTGCTCTCCGCCCTGCTTTGGGCGGGCGCTGCCCCGGCGGCGGATTATCCGGTCATCATATCAGGCATGAAATTCGGCCCGCCGCCTGCCGGACTCAAAGTCGGCGATGTGATCGTCTGGCGAAACGATGATATATTCCGGCACACGGCAACGGCCCGCGACAAAAGCTTCGATATCGACCTGCCGCCGAAATCGGAGGGCCGCATGACAATCAGCCGAGCGGGAGCGGTCGATTTCTATTGCCGCTTTCATCCCCCCATGACGGGCAAACTGGAGGTCCGGCCATAGGCCGGACTCCGAAGGAACGACACAGCAAGCAGGCGCAGTTTCCATGACAGCCATTCCGGTTCCGGCCCCGCAACACCGGCCTGACATATCGACGCTTTCCGATGTCGATCTCGTCTCGCTTGCGAAGACGAGCGATGAGTCCGCCATCCGCGCCTTGGTCCAGCGCCACAATCGTCGCCTGTTCCGCACCGCGCGCGCCGTCATTCGCAACGATGCGGAGGCGGAGGATGTCGTGCAGGCCGCCTACGTCAAAGCTTTTACCAATCTGGCTGCGTTCCGGGGCGAGGCCGAGCTTTCGACATGGCTGACCCGGATTGCGCTCAACGAGGCGCTCGGCCGGGTGCGAGCGCGGAAAAACACCACCGGGCTTGAGGAAATCGACATGCAGACGACGTCGCCGGGCGGCCAGCTATTGCAGTTTCCCTCCTCGCTGCCGGCGGCCGATCCGGAAACCGAGCTGTCGCGAAGCCAGGCGCGGCATCTCCTGGAAAACGCGGTCGACGAACTGCCGGATGATTTCCGCGCTGTCTTCGTGCTGCGGGATGTCGAGGGCATGAGCACCGAAGAGACCGCATCCTATCTCGGCATAAGGCCCGAAACCGCCAAGACCCGGCTGCACCGGGCGCGCAGGCTGATGCGCCAGTCGATCGAAAAACGTCTCTCGGGCGCATTCTCGGCGCTGTTTCCCTTCGATGGCGCCCGCTGCGCTTTCATGGCCGACCGCGTCATCGCCGCTCTTCGGCAGTCGTGATGATATCCCGCAATATCAGCGGCAGAATTCCTCCGGCTTTGAGCGTTTCGACCTCGGCCATCGTCTCGATGGCGGCCGCCGCCGCAAACGAGATCCGATCGCCGCCGACCCGCCGGATGGTCACGCGGACAGGAGAGCGCGGCGCGACGAGATGATCTTCCGCCGCGATCTCGATGACATCGCCGGCCGCGAGCTTGAGGGAAGCGGGCTCATATCCGGACGGCAGCCGCAGCGGCAATATTCCCATGCCGATGAGATTGGAGCGATGAATCCGCTCGAAGCTTTGCGCCAGCACGGCACGCACGCCGAGCAGCGACGCGCCTTTCGCCGCCCAGTCGCGCGACGAGCCCATGCCGTATCTTTCACCGGCGACGATCACCACCGGCTGCTGCTCGGCCGCATATCGCTCCGCCGCCTTCCACAGGGGCAGGATTTCTTGCGACGGCCAATGGATGGTGGAACCGGCGGGGATCTCGCTCCCCAGCATGTTGCAGACGGTCCGGTTGGTGAAGAGGCCGCGGATCATGGCCTCCCAATTGCCGCGTCGGGAGGCATAGACATTCAGATCCGTCGGGCTGTCGCCCATGCCGATCAGGTACCGGCCCGTTTCGCTGGCGGCAGAAATGGCGCCGGCCGGCGAAATATGGTCGGTGGTGATGTCGTCGCCGAGCACGAGCAGGGGCCGCGCCGCATAGGTTCCGAGCAGGCTTCCCTTGCCGATACCGGCGAAGGGGGGCCTGCGAATATAGGTCGAAGCCTCGTCCCAGGGAAAGATCGTGGTTTCAGGGGCTTCGAGCTCCCGCCAGATCCGGCTGGCTTCCGCCTCGTCATAGGCCGGCGTGAAGTCATCAGGGTCCGACGCCGAAAGGAGGGCATCGTCGATCTCGGAACTTTCAGGCCAGAGCATCGACAATGTGACCGGCTCGCCGGCCCGAGAATGACCGATGATATCCTTCATGATGTCGAGTTCGACCGTGCCGGCGAGCGCGAAAGCGATCACCATCGGCGGCGAGGCCAGAAAGCCCGCCTCGAGCTGCGGATGGACCCGGCCGGGGAAATTCCGGTTTCCCGAGAGAACCGCGACCGGCAGGATGCCGCGCTCGGCCATTGCCGTGGAGATCGGCTCGGTCAGCGGCCCCGAATTGCCGATGCATGTCGTGCAGCCATAGCCGACGATCCCGAAACCGACCGCCTCCAGATCGTCGAGCAGCCCCGAGCGCCGGAGATAGCGTTCGGCCGTCGGCGAGCCCGGAGCGAGGGAGGTCTTGACCCAATGCGGCGGGCGCAGCCCGTAGGCCCTCGCCTTGCGGGCAAGCAGGCCGGCGGCGACGACCAGTCTCGGATCGGATGTATTGGTGCAACTGGTGATCGCGGCGATGGCGACCGCGCCGTCGTTCGGCCCGCCGGCGGTGGGCGCCGAGGCCTTTTTCATCGGGGCGATCGCCGCTTTGGTCGCGCTCGCGGCCAGCCGGTCCTGCGGCCGGGTCGGGCCCGCGAGGCTGGGCTCGACGAGCGACAGGTCGATCTCGACGATGCTCGTGTAGCGCGGCGCAGTGTCCGGATCGAACCAGAGGCCGGCACGGCGACAGTAGGTCTCGACCAGGCGGATCTGCGCCTCTGTCCGGCCGGTGGCGCCGAGATAGGCGAGCGTGTTGCCGTCGATGGGGAAATAGCCGCTATTGCCGCCGAATTCCGGCGTCATGTTCGCGACAACAGCCCGGTCGCCCGCCGTCAGCGCCGACACGCCCGGCCCGAAGAATTCGACATATTTGTCCTGAAGATCGATCCTGCGAAGAATGTTGGTGACGACGAGCGCAAGGTCGGTCGCCAGCACGCCATCCTTCAATGCGCCCGACAGCCGCACGCCGACCACATCGGGTACGCGAAGCGCGACCGGCATGCCGAAGAAGACGCTTTCGGCCTCCAATCCGCCCACGCCCCAGGCCAGCACCCCGATGCCGTTGATCATCGGCGTGTGGCTGTCGGTGCCGATCAGCGTATCCGGCGCAATCCAATTCCTGCCATCCCGCGAGATGACACTCACCACCGTCGCCAGCCTTTCGAGGTTCAGCGTGTGCATGATGCCGGTGCCGGGCGGATGGACGTGGAAATCCGAGAGCGTATTCGTCGCCCATTTCATAAAGCGGTAGCGCTCGGCATTGCGCTCGAATTCGCGCGCCATGTTGCGGGAGAGCGAACCGGCGCCGCCGAAGAAATCGACCGCCACCGAATGATCGGTGGAGACATCGACGCGCACGACCGGATTGAGCCGCGCCGGATCGGCGCCGGCTTCGGCCAAGGCCGAACGCATGCCGGCAATATCGACGAGAGCGGGGCCGCAGGTGGTATCATGCATCAAAACGCGATTGGGCAGGAACGGGATTTCCAGATCGCTGGTGCCGGAGTCGAGCCACCCGAGGATCGCGGCCCGCGCCCTTTCGGCATCCTGCCCCGCCGTGCGCAGCACGTTTTCCAGCAGGATGCGGTGGATGTAGGGAAGCCGTTCGAGGTCGCCGCCCGCCGCCTCGAGCAGGTCGATGAAATCATATTCACTATCGTCGATCGTCATTTTGGAGGTCATCGTCACTTCCCGCATCCACTTGCACTTATTTACATTATATGATTATAAAATGGATTTTGATATCGCCATCGCCTCACCGTGTTCCGTAGTCGAATTCCTGAGAACCTCGTGAACTAGACCTTGGGCGCCTTGATGCGCCCGGCGCCCATGATGTGGGTGTAGAGGAATGCCGCCGCTTCGCTGCGCCTATCGCTTTCGAGCAGGTCGAGGATATGCAGATGTTCCGCCGTCTGCCTCGGCAGGCGACTTCTGTCGATGGTGATGTGGTATTCGACCAGCCGCCGCAGCCTGTTGATGCGCTTCAACGAATCCAGGAAGAACTCGTTTTTCGAGCAGGCGACGAGCATTTCATGGAAATCATTGTTGGCTTTGAATATTTCGGCGCGCGACCAGGTTTCGTATCCGCCGTCGCGCAACGCCGTCTGCGTCTCCCGCGCCTTGCGGAAGCCCTCCTCGTCGGGCTCGAATGTCGGCAGCAGCATCGCCTGCTGTTCGATCACCGCACGGAAGACATAGCCTTCCTCGTAGCTCTGTCTTGACGTGAGCGTCTGACGGAACGACCATCCGTTGCCGGGAAGGCGCTCTATCCATCCTTCGTCGGCGATGCGATGCAGGACTTTCAAGAGCTTGGTGCGCGGCAGATCGTAGATCCGCATGAGTTCGTTTTCGCTGACGCGCTCGGGCAGGACGCCGGAGAGCCGGTCCTCGGCGATTTTGAAATAGACCGCTTCGTCGCCATCCGGCCGCTCGTCGCCCTCCGCCTTCGCCACCTCGATCTCGTTGCCATCCATGCCAAGGAAATATCCGCGATTGGGCTCGGCCCGGACGATGCCGCGCTCCTCCAGCTTGCGCAGCGCGCTCATGATCGGCGCGCGGGAGACGCGGAACGTATCGGCGAGCATCTGCAGCGGCAGATGGTCGCCCTTGCGCATCCCGTTGCTCTTCACGAATTCGATAATGCTCGTGCTGATCTGCGGTGAGAGGCTATTCCTTGCCATGTAAGTCCGGAGCCACTTCTTCTCTTCGACAACAGGAACGAGGCGTCCCGGCTGCCCGACATCATCCACAGCATGTCGCGCAACCAGCGCCACGACGTCAATCCTCATCCTGCCGGAAGCGCGACAAGCCACGGAAGATGAAAGGCGCGATCAGGGCAATCGTCGCAATGGCGATCATGATCGCCGAGCTCGGATGCTGGAGCAGTATCATCGGATCGCCGAGGCTCATCTGCAGCGAACGGCGCAGCGCATTGTCGGCCAGCGGCCCGAGGATCAGCCCGACGACCGCCGGCGCGATGGGATAATCGTACCGCCGCATCAGAAAACCGACGATGCCGAAGCCCGTCAACAGCAGCAATTCGACGACCGAGGGATTGGCGGCGATCGTTCCCATCGAGGCGAAGACCAGAATGCCGGCATAGAGCCATGGCAGGGGGATCGCCAGAAGCCGCACCCACATGCCGACCAAGGGAAGGTTGAGCACGAGCAGCATGACATTGGCGATGAACAGGCTCGCCACCAGGCCCCAGACAAGATCGGCATGCTGGGTGAACAGCAGCGGGCCGGGCTGGATATTGTACTGCTGGAAGCCGGCGAGCATCACCGCCGCCGTCGCCGAGGTCGGCAGTCCGAGCGTCAGCAGCGGGACGAGCGTGCCGGCGGCAGAGGCATTGTTGGCGGCCTCTGGCCCGGCGACGCCTTCGATCGCGCCCTGGCCGAATTCTTCGGGCTTCCGGCTCAGCTGCCGCTCGATATTGTAGCTGAGGAAGGTCGGAATTTCCGCGCCGCCGGCCGGCAGCGCGCCGATCGGGAAGCCGATGAAGGTTCCGCGCAGCCAGGGTTTCCAGGAGCGCTTCCAGTCCTCCCTCGTCATCCAGATCGATCCCTTCACCGGAATGGGTTTCTCCGGCTTGTGGAGATGGCGCGAGGCGACGAAAAACGCCTCGCCGATCGCAAACAGGCCGACGGCGAGCGTCGTCACTTCCACACCGTCGAGTAGTTCGGGAACGCCGAAGGTCAGCCGGGCCTGGCCGGTGAGCTGATCTATTCCCATGAGGCCGAGCCAAAGACCGAAGGCAAGGCTCGTCAGGCCCCGCATCGGCGAGGAGCCGAATGTGGCCGAGACCGTGACGAAGGCGATCAGCATCAGACCGAAATAGTCCCAAGGACCGAACTTCACGGCGATCTTGACCAGCAGCGGCGCCAGAAAGGCGAGCCCGAGCGTGGCGATCAGCGCCGCGACGAAGGAGCCTATGGCGGCGGTCGCCAGCGCCGGGCCGCCCCGGCCCGAGCGGGCCATCTTGTTGCCTTCGAGCGCCGTCACCACGGAAGCGCTTTCGCCCGGCGTATTCAGCAGGATCGCCGTGGTCGAGCCGCCATACATGCCGCCGTAATAAATGCCGGCGAACATGATGATCGAGCCGCCGGGATCGAGCTTGAAGGTCACGGGCAAGAGCAGTGCGACCGTCAACGCCGGGCCGATGCCAGGCAGCACGCCGACGGCGGTGCCGATCATCACGCCGATCGCGGCATAGATCAGGTTTGCAGGCTGGATCGCGAGCGCGAAGCCATCGATGAGAAAGGAAATGGAATCCATCGGGCGTCCCTCAGAAAAGCCGCTCGAGCGGGCCTTGCGGCAAGGCGAGCGTCAGAAGCTTGTTGAACAGCAGGAAGACGACGAGCCCGATTCCGGCCCCGAGACAGAGATCCGCCAGAAAGGCCCTGCGGCCGAAGGCACGGGCGGTCAGGGCAAAAAGCAAGGTCGAACCGATGATGAAACCTGCCCCGAGCCAAATGGAGCCGATCAGGCCGCAGAGCGCCAGGCCGACCCAGGCGACAGCCTTCCAGTCGGCGGTCTCGACCTCGACATCAGAGGGATTGAAGGCTGACAACAGATGCCCGATGCCGAGAACGGCGAAGAGGAGAGCAACGAAGTACGATGCAGCGCTGGCGCTCATCCCGTAGGCCGCACGGGCGGTCATATGGCTGGCGTCCCAATAGGTAATGGCCGCGATCGCAAACAGGACGACGGCGATCACCACCGGAGGACGGTTCGGAGAGTGGATTGTCTTGGGGGTCATGGTTTCCTCGCCGCGAAAGGGAGGAGCCGCGCCCCTCCCCGTCGCCGTCACGTCAGTCGGCAAGCCCGATCGAGGTCAGGATCGTCCTGACGCGGTCGGTCTCGGAGGCGATGAAGCTCTTGAACTCGTCGGAGGGAGCGTAATAGTCGGACCAGCCGCGCGCCTTCAGGATCGCCTTCCACTGTTCCGACTTGACCGTCTTGTCGACGGCCGCCTTCAGCGCGTCGAGATCGGCGCCCTCAACGCCCGGGCCGGCGAAGATGCCGCGCCAGTTCACCAGCTCGATGTCGAGGCCCTGCGCCTTGAGCGGCTTGGCTTCGATGCCTTCGATCGGCTCCGGATAGGAAATGGCGAGCGCTCTGAGATCGCCCGATTTGATCTGGCCTTCCCACTCGCCATAGCCCGACACGCCGGCCGTCGCCTGGCCGCCCAGCATGGCGGCGAGGGATTCGCCGCCGCCGGAATAAGCGACATAATTGATCTTGGCGGGATCCGCGCCGGCCGCCTTGGTGACGAGCGCCGCCAGGATGTGGTCAGCGCCGCCCGCCGATCCGCCGACCCAGATGGTCTTGGCGACATCGCCCTTGATGGCGGCCAGGAGATCGTCGATCGACTTGATCGGCGAATCCTTCGGGACGACGATCACGAGCGGATCGCCGGTCAGGCGCGCAAGCGGCGTCACCTGCGTCAGATCGACCGGCGACTTGTTGGAAATGCTGGCGCCGACGAGGGTGATGCCGGCGACGAGAAGCTGGTTAGGCGAACCCTTGGCCGTCCCGATGAACTGGGCAAGCCCGACCGTGCCTCCGGCGCCGGGAACATTGACGACCTGCACGCTCTTCGCATTGCCGCTCGCCATCATGGCTTCCTGCAGCGAGCGGGAGGCGGAATCCCAGCCGCCGCCTGCGCCGGCGGGCGCCGTGATGGTCAGTTCGAGATCCTGGGCAGCCGCGGAGATGCTTCCGACGCTCAGCGCGGTGCCGATCATCGCAGCCATCAAACCGTATTTCATGAAATTGTGCATCGCGATTTTCCTCCTCGCATCGCGGGGCTCACCTCTGAGCCGGACGCGAGAAATTTGCATTATATACTCATAAAAGTAAATACTGGAAATTCGACGGCAGAAAAACGATCTGCTGCGCGGCAGGTGAAGCCGCATTGGAATAGCCATGAACGCACGCGGCGAGCGCCGGTTTCACCCGCGCTCGCCGATCAGCAGCATCAAATTACAGGGAAAGTTGGCCGGCCTCCGCCGCTAGCGCACAAGCGCCTGCCTGATGCCGGCGAGGCCGCGGCGCAGGAACGGGTCCGAATGGATGTAGAAGAACTGAACGCCCTTTTCCCGCCAGTGTGGCAGCTCCTCGGCAGTGACGAGCGTACCGGCCACCTTGCCCGCGGCGCGAATCTTGCCGACGGCGCGGGCGACTTCGTCCATCACGGCTGCCGGGCGCGGCTCGCCGAACGGCGGAGCCGGCGGATAACCCATGTCCTGGGAAAGGTCGCCGGGACCGATGAAGAACACGTCGATACCGTCGACACGAAGCATCTCGTCCAGATTGGCGATCGCATCCTGCGTCTCGACCATGCCGATCACCAGCCGCTTTTCGTAATCGGATGGCAGGGCATAACGGACGGCATCGACAATCGCGCGCGCCTGTTCTGAAGTCTCGACCATCGGCACCATGATTCCGTCGGCGCCGGCATTCAAATAGCGGATGATGACCGGACGTTCGTGCGAATGCGGGCGGACGATCGCAGCGCCGCCGACCGAGCGAACGATCTGGGAGGTCATCCTCACATCCTCGAAGCTCCAAGTGCCATGCTCGCAGTCGATGAAGACCGAATCCGCGCCCAGTTCCACCAGCCGGGCGGCCAGGCCTGAAGAGGAGTGATGGGGCGTAAACATCGAGATGGCTTCGCCGGCCTGCAGCCGGGCGCGCAGCTTTGCGCCGTTCATGGTTGTCCTCCTATTTCCTTGATTTCGGCATGTCGGGCGTATCGGCCGGCGCGCCGACCCAGCGCGCGGTCTCGATATCGGCCGATGTGTCCCGCATGAATGTCGGGCAGATGTGAAGCTCGGGGATGACGGCGCTCTTCTGAAGGCTTGCGCAGAGCGCGATCGCCCTCGCCACGTCATGCGGATCGAGCATCACGGCCCGCTCGCTTTCGAGCGGCGGCCGTGCGCGGTTGTCCATGATCGGCGTGTTGGTTTCGCCGGGAAGGATGGTCGTCGCCCGAATGCCCTGATTTCGATAGGTGTTGTGGACGAAAGTCATGAAGTTCTTCACACCGGCCTTGGCAGCGCCATAGGCTGCTCCGCCCAAGAGGTTCGGATTGAGAGCCGCAAGCGAGGAGACGGTGATCACCGTGCCGCCGCCATTGGCGATCATATCGGGCAGAACCGCCTGGGTGAGGTTGAAGACGGCGGTGAGGTTGACGTTGACGGTGGAGTTCCACTCCTCTTCGCTGAGGAAACGCGCGTTCAGCACCTTGCTCGCGCTGCCGGCATTGTTGACAAGGATATCGACCGGGCCGATGCCGTCCCTGATCCACTTCACGCTTTCGAAGATCTCCTGCCGCGATTCGATGTTCAGAGGCCGGGTAAAGGCCTTGCCGCGCCGCTTCTCGATCAGGCCGGCGACCTCCCGCAGCGGCGCCATCCGGCGGCCTGTGAGAACGACGGTGGCGCCTTCCTCGGCAAGAAGGATCGCGGCTTCGCGACCGATGCCCGTCCCCGCTCCAGTGACGAGCGCGATCTTTCCGTTCAACAGGCCCATGACGGCTTCTCCTATTCCGCGGCCACCGCGGCCGCGCCCTTGTAGCCATATATAAGCTTCGCGGCCTTTGGCGTGATCAGCCCTTCGGCAAGGTCCTGCTCGATCAGTGCGGCGGGGCGCTCGCTCACCCTGCCCCATCCGCCGCCGCCCGGCGTTTCGACTTCGAGCCGCTCGCCAGTCTTCAGCACGACCTTGCCCTTCGGAAATTGCGGCTGGCCTTCCTTGCTGACCTTGCCCGGCGTGCCGTCCTGTCCGTCGACGACACCGAAGCAGGGATGCCGGACACGCTCGGATGCGAGATAGATGTTCATCGCCGAGCGTCCGAGATTGCGCAGGATTGCCCGCTGTCCCAGGCCGCCGCGATATTTGCCGGCTCCGCCGGAATCGGCAATGAGCTCCTTGCGCTCCATCAGCACGGGCACGGCGATTTCGAACATTTCGACGGCCGTCACTTTGCAGTTCGATGGAAAGCTCAGCGTATCCAGCCCGTCGAATTCCGCACGAGCGCCCTGGCCGCCATGGAAATTCTGCACGGATCCGTATTGCGAACCGTCATCCCGGCGGCCGACGCAGTTGGCCGCCCATATGGGGGCGCCGCCGCTGTCGCCCATGACCTTGTCGGGCACCACGCCCTCGAGCGCCCGGAAGATCAGCGAGGGGATCGCATGGCCGATCAGGTTGCGGGAATTGCCCGCCGTCCACTGCTCCGGATTGAGAACGGAGCCAAGCGGAGCGTCGTCGGTGATCGGCGTGATGCAACCCTCGTTGTTCGGCGTATCGGGATCGAGCAGGCATTTCAGCGCATAGACGGAATGGGCGTAGCGGTAGTTGGTGCGGCAGTTGATCGAGTGAAGAACCTGATCGGACGTGCCGGCATAATCCACATGGATGGAATCGTCGCCGACGATGACCGTCGCCTTCAAGGTGATGTCGGTCTCATAGCCGTCCAGCGTCATTTGCGCCGAATAGCGGCCATTCGGCCACGCCTTGATCGCTTTGCGGGTCTGCGCCTCCGAACGGGAATGGATCGCTTCGGCGAGCTCATCGATATCGTCGAGGCCGTATTCATCGAGGAACTTCACCAGTTCGCGGCCCATGACATTGTTGGCGGCAATCATCGATTCCAGATCGCCCTGGACTTCGGTCGGCAGCCGCACCGATGCGGCGATGATGTCGAGAACGTCCTGATTGGGAACGCCAGCCTTGTGCAGTTTGACGATCGGGAAGCGGATGCCTTCCTCGAAGATGTCGCTCGCTTCCGAATGAAGGGGCGCTCCGCCGATGTCAGGCAGGTGAGCGATCGAGCCGGCATAGGCGACGATCTTTCCGCTCTTGAAGATTGGCGTGATCATCGTCACATCGGGTAGATGGCCGGTGCCGATCTCCGGATCGTTGGTCGCGAGAACATCACCTTCGACAAGCGTTTCTGCCGGAAACTTCGGCAGGAAATATTTCTGGGCCGCGGCCGGCAGCGAGGTAATGAAGACAGGGATGGACCATGTGCATTGGGCAAGCGCCCGCCCCTTGCTGTCGAGCAGGACGGTGACGTAGTCGTGGTTCTCGCGGACGATCGGCGAGAAGGCCGTCTTGCCGAGCACGTTGTCGGCCTGATCGGCGATGAAGATCAAGCGGTTCCACATGACCTGCAGATTGATCGGATCGTTGAAATCGGTAGCGGTCTTCGACATCGGATTTCGCCTTACTGAATGTTGATCACGAGGTTGCCGTTGGCATCGACGTGGAAGATGCCGCTTGGCCCGACGACGGCCGTGGATTCGCGCTGCTCGACGATCGCCGGCCCTGCGAATTCGCGCCCCACCGGAAGCCGGTAGTGGTCGTAGACAGGCGTCTCGGCATAGGTGCCGAGCTCCTGGAAATAGACCTGGCGCCGCCCCTTCAACGCATCGGCGTCATTGACTTCATGAGGCCGGGTCACCCGATCCTTTTCGCCGCTGGCGCGAAGCCGCCAGGTGATGACCTCGACGGACGCGTTGACCGTCCGGCCGAACAGCTCGCGATAGAGTTTGTAGAAATTGGCGAGCAGCTGCTTGAGGAATTCTTGCCTCGACAGACCGCGATCGGGCAGAGCCACAGTGATCTCGTGTCCCTGGCCGACATGGCGCATATCGACCGTGTAGCGGTTGGTGATCGTCTCCTTGGCGACGCCGGCGGCGGAGACCACCTCGGCCCCCTGCGTAGCCAGATCGTCCAGCAGACGGTCGACCGCGGCGACGTCCCAATTGTCGACCGGCATCGGATGACTTGCGGAGAGGTCGACGGCGACGGGCGCGATCAGCAAGCCGATGGCCGAGGTGACGCCTGCCCCCGTCGGACAGATGATGCGTTTGATGCCGAGCTTGCGGGCGATGCCGTAGGCATGCACCGGGCCCGCGCCGCCGAATGCCACCATGGGCAGCGACCGCGGATCGACACCGAGATCGGTGGCATGCATGGCCGCCGCCTTGCTCATGGATTCATTGACGAGATCGTGAATGCCCCAGGCGCAGCGGTCGACGCTGACATCGAGCGATTTGGCAAGTGCGGCCATCGCTTCGCGCGCGGCGTCCTTCGACACCTTGAAGGAGCCGCCGACAAAGGACTCCGTCCCCATATATCCAAGCAGGATATCCGCATCGGTCACGGTCGGCTGCGTGCCGCCGCGCTGATAGGCAGCCGGACCCGGCATCGCGCCCGCCGAATGCGGACCGACATCGAGAAGACCCAGCGGGTTCTTTGCCGCGATCGACCCGCCGCCGGCGCCGATTTCGATCATCTGGATCGACTGGATCTTCAGCGGGAAGCCGGAGCCCTTGCGGAAACGCTGGTAATGAGCGACCTCGAGGTCCGTTCCGACGGTCGGTTCGCCGTTCGGGATCAGGCAAAGCTTCGCGGTGGTGCCGCCCATGTCGAAGGAAAGCACGCTTCCCTCGCCGGCAATGCGGCCGAATTCGGCGGCGGCGACGGCGCCGGCTGCGGGACCGGATTCGATCAGGCGGACGGGAAGTTCGGCGGCGCGCCGGCTCGGCACCAGGCCCCCCGACGAGGTCATCCAAAGGACCTGGCGGTCGATGCCTTTCGCAGCGAATTCGCGCTGAAGATGAGCGACGTGACCGGCCATCTGCGGGCGGGTATAGGCATTGACGACCGTCGTCGAGGCGCGGTCGAATTCCCGCATCTCAGGGCAGACCTCCGACGACAGGGATACGAAAATATCGGGGTCTTCCTCGCGCAGCAGGGCTGCCACACGCTGTTCGTGCTGCGGATATTTATAGGCGTGCAGAAGGCACACGGCGACGGAACGGATGCCCTTCTTCTTCAGATGCGACGCAATTTCACGGACGGTCTCTTCCTTGAGTTCCGTCATCACCTCGCCATCGGCCGCGATGCGCTCGACGGCGCCATAGCTGTTCGACCGCATGACCAGCGGATCCGGATATTTGATGTTGAGATCGTAGAGGTCGTAGCGGCCTTCGTTGCGGATGCGCAGCATATCCTGAAAGCCATCGGTGGTGATGAAACTGGTCTCGACGCCCTTGCGCTCCAGCACGGCATTCGTCACCACCGTCGTCGCTCCCAGAACCTGCAGACGCTCGATCGAAATGGCGGAGGAGAATTGTTCCAGGAGTTCCGATACGCCCTGCACGACGGCTTCCGCCGGGTTCTTCGGCGTGCTCAGCACCTTGTGCAGATGGAGATCACCATTATCGTCCAGCAATGCGAAGTCGGTGAAGGTGCCGCCAGTGTCGAAAGCCAGTTTTGCCATGTTTCCCTCGAAGCAACCGTTGGTCTCATGCGGTTTCGGAGACCCTTATGTCTGCTGAGGAGGTTAGGTGATCGGCGACCGGCTTGGCTAACACAGTTGCCGTCTGCCGCCATAGGGTTTGCTTATGGCAGGCGAGGTTGAAAAACGGGTCGGCTCTAAACCGTCTTGATACCCTGATGCTGGCTGCTCATCAGCTTTGCAACGATCTCCAGCAGGACGGCCCGCGCCGCGAGCGCCGGCTCCGACAGAGGCAGATGGTCGGAGACGCAGAGGGAGACGGTCGCTTCGATGACGGGCTTGGTCAGCGCCCGCACCTGCGTGCCGGCGAAATAGGAGGTTTCGGTCACCACCGATGCCGGAAGAATGGTGGAGCCCAGCCCTTCCCGTACCGCGGCGTCGAGCGCCGGCACCGACTCGATCTCCGACAGCACTTGCGGATGGGCGCGGGCGCGGGCGAATGCTTCATCGATGAGCCGGCGAAGCAGATGGCCTTTGCTGGGCAGCAGCAGCGGCAGGGCATCGACCGATGTGAGCGGCAGAGGCTCGGACGGGTCACCGGGCAATTCCGCGCCCGGCGGCGATACCAGGAACATCTGCTCCCGAAACAGCGGCTGGAGCGTCACCCCTTTGATGGGGTCTGCGGCATAGATCAGCGCCATGTCCATCTTGCCGGTCATGATGAGTTCGCTGAGGATATGGCCGAAGCTGTCGTTTATGTGCACGACGACGTCGGGATGACGGGCTTTCATTTCCTTCAGGATCGGAAGCGACAAGGCGCTCGACGTCGAATAGGTCGCAAGCCCGATCGATACCCGTCCGGCCACCGACTTTGCGGACTGGTTGATATCGGTCTGCGCCTGATCGATCTGCTTCAGCATCAGCTGGGCATGCCGATAGAGGATCAGGCCGGCCTCGGTCGGGGTGATGCCGACATTGCTTCGGATCAGAAGCTTGTGCTTGAAATGGGCCTCCAGCGCGGCGATCTGCTGGGAGAGCGCAGGCTGAGCGGTGCGAAGCAGGGCGGCTGCGCGCGAAACGCTGCCGGTATCGACGATCTTGACGAAACTCCGCAGTTTTCTGAAATCTACGCTCATGGCCTCAAGCTTCGGTTTACGGAACCTAAGACCTCGGGCGGGAGACGCGCAAGCCCCTCCCGCGTGCTGCTGAATTCAACGCAATTCGCCGACCGCCCGCTCGATGCGATCACAGGCCTCGGTGATGGCGTCCATCGAGGTGGCGATCGACAGGCGGAAATACGGCGACAGGCCGTAGGCCGCACCCTGCAGGGCCGCCACGCCGACGCCGTCGAGGAGATAGAGGACGAAGTCGAGGTCCGTCTCGATCACCTTGCCCTCCGGCGTCCTCCGGCCGATCACGCCGACGCAGTTGGGAAAGAGGTAGAAGGCCCCATCCGGCACCAGGCACGACAGGCCCGGCACGGCGTTCAGACGCCGGCAGGCATAGTCACGGCGTTCCTTGTAGACCTTGACGCTGTCGGTGACGAAGCCCTGGTCGGAGGCGAGCGCATGCGCGGCCGCCGCCTGGCTGACCGATGACGGGCAGGATGACATCTGCGACTGCAGCTTGTTGATCGCCGCGATCAGCGGTGCCGGCCCCGCCCCGTAACCGATGCGCCAGCCGGTCATGGCATAGGATTTCGACACGCCGTTGGTGAGAAGCACCCGATCCTTCAGTTCCGGCACGGCGGCGACCAGCGTTGTCATCGGCTCGTCCTTGAACCAGACCTGATCGTAGATGTCGTCGGAGAGGATCATGATCTCGGGATGCCGCAGCAGTACCTTGCCGATCTCCCGCAGCTCGTCGCGGGTATAGGCAGCGCCGGTCGGGTTCGACGGCGCATTCAGGATCAGCCACATGGTCTTCGGCGTGATCGCCGCTTCAAGGGCTTCCGGCGTCAGCTTGAAACCCTGCTTCTGCGGGCATTGCACGATGACCGGCTTGCCCTCGTTGGCGATCACCATATCGGGATAGGAGACCCAGTAGGGCGCCGGAATGATGACCTCGGCATCGTTCTCGACGCTGGCCATCAAGGCGAGGAACAGGATCTGCTTGGCGCCGCCGCCGACACAGATCTCGTTATCGGCATATCGCAATCCGAGACGCCGTTCGAAATCGCCGATGATCGCCTTGCGCAGCGAAGGCGTGCCGTTGACGGCTGTGTATTTGGTTTCGCCCCGATCGATGGCGGCATGAGCCGCGGCCTTGACGTGATCCGGCGTATCGAAATCCGGCTCGCCGACCGTCATGTCGACGATGTCGCGGCCGGCCGCCTTCAGCTCGCGGGCCCGCGCCGCCGCCGCCGTGCTCGGCGAAACCTTGATCCTGGAGACGCGTGAGGCTGGCACGAAAGTGCTCATGGATATGTCCTTAGTTCTTCTTGGGTTTCAGTGAAC
This sequence comes from Rhizobium sp. M10, assembly GCF_002531955.1. Taxonomy (NCBI): domain Bacteria; kingdom Pseudomonadati; phylum Pseudomonadota; class Alphaproteobacteria; order Hyphomicrobiales; family Rhizobiaceae; genus Rhizobium; species Rhizobium sp. M10. The sequence goes on from NZ_NWTA01000011.1 coordinate 112,409, forward strand.
GGCTTCGGTCTCGCCGCGCATCTTGCCCGTCAGGAAAAGCTCGCCGAGTTCGTCATGGCTGATCTGCCCCGGCAGGCCGTCCCAGATGACCTTGCCGAGCCTGAGGATAACCGCGCGTTCGGCGACCTCCATGGCCTTCTTGGTGTTCTGCTCGACGAGCAGAATGGTCTGCCCGGCGGCATGCAGGCGCAGCAGCTCATCGAAGACGATGCCAATCGCCGCCGGCGACAGGCCGACCGAAGGCTCGTCGACCAGCAGCACTTTCGGACGCTGCAGGACGGCCATCGCCACTTCGAGCAGTTGCTGCTCGCCGCCCGACATATTGCCGGCCAGCGTCGAGCGCCGCGTCTTCAGGATCGGAAAGAGATCGTAGACATAGTCTCGATCCGCCTTCACTTTGTCGTCGCGTAGCGTATAGGCGGCCATCTGCAGGTTTTCGTCCACCGTCATGACCGGAAAGTTGCAGCGACCCTGCGGCACGAAAGATATGCCTTCACCGAGAATGGCGCGCGACTTGTAGCCGGCAATGTTCTTACCCTGCCAGTCGATGCTGCCGTCCTTGATCGTCGTCATGCCGTAGAGCGTCTTCAGAAGCGTCGATTTTCCCGCGCCGTTCGGCCCCATCAGCGCCACGAACTGGCCTGCCGGCACGTCGAGATCGACGCCGTTCAGGATGTCGAGAGATCCATAGCCGGCGCGCAGGCTCTTGATCGAGAGGTTTGAATCAGCCACCGAGATAGGCCTCCCTGACCCGCTGGTCGTTGATGATTTCCTGCGGCAGGCCCTCGACGAGCTTGCGCCCCTGGTCGAGCACGATCACCCGCCGGCATATGCTGGTCACCACATCGATATTGTGTTCGATGATCAGGAAGCTGACGCCGAGCGATTTGTTGGCGTAGAGGATGGTCTCGACCACCCGCTCGATGATCTTCGGATTGATGCCCGCCATGGGCTCGTCGAGCAGGATCAGCTTCGGCTCCGGCATCAGCATTGAGGCGAACTGGATGAGCTTCTGCTGCCCGCCGGAAAGATTGCCGGCCGGCTGTTTGCGCACGTCCCACAACCCGGCCATCCTGATCAGTTCCTGCGCCCGTTCGCGCAACCCCGACACCCGGCTGCGCGACAGCTTGCCGATCCCGAAGGTGGAAAACAGCGACGGGAAGCTGAACATCTGCCCCGCGATGATCAGGTTTTCCTCGACGTCGAGCGATTTGAAGACGACCGTCTTCTGGAAGGAGCGCAGCATGCGCCCTTCGCGGGCGATCCGGTTCAGCGACCATCCGGTGATATCCTGGCCGTCGAGCCTCACCTTGCCGCTATCGGGTTTGCCGAGACCGGTGCTGCAATCGAAGAAGGTCGATTTGCCCGAGCCGTTCGGCCCGATCAAGCCGGCGATCTCGCCGCGCTCGACATGAATGCTGACATCGTCGACCGCCTTCACCGCGCCGTAGGATTTCGTGAGATTGCTGATTTCGAGAATGGGAAGACTGGTCATTTTGCGCTCCCGATCGAATCCCAGAGGCGGTTGATAACAGGCGCAAAACCCCTCCGGAACCAGAAGACCAGGACGAGCAGGCAGAGCCCGTAAGCGATCATCCGAAGCTCCGGCGTCACGCGCAGGGCCTCGGTCAGGCCGACGAAGAGCAGGCTGCCGAAGACGACGCCCGAGATCGTCCCGGCGCCGCCGCCGAGCACGATGATCAGCATCGTCGTCGAATAATACATCTGGAAGGTCAGCGGGCTGACCACCGTCAGATAATGCGCGTAGAGACTGCCGCCGACGCCGGCGAAGACCGCGCTCAGCATGAAGACGATCAGCTTGTAGCGCCAGGTGGGAATGCCGACGGATTCGGCCAGCGTCTCGTTCTCCCGGATGGCGATCATGTTGCGGCCGGCAGGCGAGCGGACGATCATCCAGACGGCGAGTGTCGCCAGAATTCCGACGGTCAGCGCCAGATAATAGAAGGCCGTCGTGCCCGATACGGTGAAGGACAGCGGCCCGAGCGCAAAATGCGGCTTCGGTATGCTGGAGAGTCCCATATCGCCGCGGGTGAGCGAAATCCAGTTCTTGGCGATCGCCTGGCCGATGATCACGAACCCGAGCGTACACATCACGAAGGATGTCGAGCGCAGCCGCAGGGCCGGGATGCCGAGAGGCAGGGCGATGGCGCCCGCCGCCAGCCCGGCCGCGACGACATTGACGTAGAACGGCGTGCCGTAGGTGACGGCCAGCAGGCCCGAGGCATAGGCGCCGATGCCGAAAAACGCGGCCTGGGCGAGCGAGAGCAGACCGGTATAACCGACCAGAAGATTGAGGCCATGCGCCGGCAGCATGAAGATCAGCGCGATGATCAGCGCATGGACGACATAGGTGCTGGCGACGAAGGGTGCGCAGAGCGCGGCCAACAGCAGCAGTAAACCGAGCGGCAGGCGAAGATCGCGGCGCTGCTGTGATTGCGAGACTTCCGTGAGAGACATAGCAAGTCCTCAAATTCGAGAAAGGTTCGGCGGAGCGCGCTCAGAAGCGCGCCTGCGTCGAGAACAGCCCATGCGGGCGCCACATCAGCATCAGGATCAGCGTGGCGAAGCCGACGGTGTCGCGGAATTGCAGTCCCACATACGTGGCAACCAGGCTCTCGGCGATGCCGAGGATCATTGCCGCGAAGAAGGTACCGCGCACATTGCCGAGACCGCCCATGATGATGATCGGCAGGGTCTTGAAGGTGATCAGTTCACCCATGCCGCCATAGACGCTGACATTGACCGGCGCCGTCAGCACCCCGGAGAGGGCGGCAAGTGCGGCGCCGAGAATGAAGGTCCTCAGCACGACCTGCGGCACATCGATGCCGACAACCTCGCAGCATTCGACATTCTGCGACACCGCCCGCATGGATTTGCCCATCCTGGTATAGGTCACCATCAGTTCGAGGCCGATGAACACGATCAGGCAGACGATGAGGATGATGATGCGCTGCTCGGCCAGGCTGAAGCCGAGGATCGACACGGGTTCGATATAGCCGCCCGAGAAGAACTTGTAGCCGCCGCCGAAGACCAGGATGACGGTATTCTGCAGGACGAGCGCGATGCCGAGCGTGGCGAGCACTCCGGATTCGGCCGGAGCGCCGACCATGCGCTGCATCACGAATTTGCCGACCACATAGGCGATGACGATCGTCGACAGCACGCCGACGACGATCGAGGCCTCATAGGACAGTCCGAGATAGTCGATGGCGAACCATGCCCCGAACGTTCCCAGCATGTAATATTCGCCGTGGGCGAAATTGATGGCCCGCAGCACCCCGAATATCATCGTCATGCCGACCGCAACGATGGCGTAGACGGAGCCCGTCACGATGCCGTTGATGATCTGCTCAAGGATTGTTGAGAACATGGTCCTATCCCCGACGGTGGATCAGTTCGCAGGATACTGGATATCCGCCGCGTAGGCACCTTTGATGCTCGGCTTGCCATCCTCGATCTGCAGCAGGATCATCGGCAGGCGAGCCTGGTTGTGATCGTCGAAGGTCACCTCTCCGACGGCGCTCTTATATTTGATCTTGGAGAGCGCATCGCGCACCTTGGCCTGGTCTGGGCTGCCGGCTTCCTTGATCGCCTGGGCGAGAAGGTGAACCGTGTCCCAATGGACATAGGCGTGGTTGTTCGGCGCCTCGTTGTAGGCGGCCGTGAACTTCTCCACGAAAGCCTTGCTCTCGGGGGAATCGAAAGCCGGCAGCCATGCCGCGGCTTCGACCGCGCCTTCAAGGACCTTCGGCGCTGATTTGATGGTCTTTTCGGTGTTGAACTCGCCATTGCCGATCAAGGTCACTTTGCCGGCAAGACCGAGTTCGAGCATCTGACGGGCGATGATCGGTGTGGTATCGGCAAGACCGTACATGATGATCGCCTGGGCGCCATTGTCACGGATCTTGGCGAGCACGCTGCGGAAGTCGACCTCGCCTTCCTTGTAATAGTCCTCGCTGACGATCTCGCCCTTGAAGTCGGGCAGGTATTTCTTGGTGAAGGTGATTGCCGAACGGCCGTAGTCGCTGTCGACCGAGAGAACCGCGAATTTGGTGAAGCCGCGCTGCTCGGCGGCATATTTCGCCACGATCAGCGCCCGGTTCTCGTCTGTGGGATAGTTGCGGAAGGTCCACTTGTAACCGCCGACGCCGGCGCCATAGGTGATCTTCGGGTTGGACGATGCGGCGTTCAGCAGAAGCACGCCCGCATCTTCGGAGACCGGCTGCATTGCCAGAGTGACCGAGCTCGAAACGTCGCCGATGATGTAGTTGACCTTGTCCTGATCGATCAGGCGCCGCGTTGCCGAAACGCCCTCGACCGGCGTTCCCTGGCTGTCGGCGGAAAAGATTTCGATCTTGCGGCCGTCGATACCGCCGGCATCGTTGATTTCTTTGACGGCCAGTTCGGCGCCGTGCAGCGAAAACGCGCCGTAACGGGCATTCGGCCCGCTCATCGGCGATACCAGGCCGAGCCTGATCGTTTCATCCGCGGCGAGAGCGTGTTGCGAGACGCTGGTCATGAGCGCGGTCAAGGAAAGAATTGCCATGGAAATGCAAAATGCCCGGCGCGTCAAAGTCTTGTTCATGGTTCCCACTCCGTTTGTTGGACACGTCTGATCGGCCCCTGCCGTCATGTGCTCAAATGCCGCTTTGCCGCGGTTCTTGTTGCGCCAGTCTTCTGCTGACGCTGCCAGAGTAGGTTCATCCATTGCCGCATGGCCAACACAACTCGCTTCTGCCGCCATAACGAATCTTTATAGCGGGGAAGGCTTCCGAAGCTCAGCGATGACCTCCCGACAATCAGCATCCCCGACATCACCGAGCGCCGTGCACAGGAAAACGATCCGGTCTCGGACCGGCTTCATGGTCCCCTGCGATATAGGTCTGCACGCGTCCGCACCACAGCGGAGATGCATACTGCCGAAGCTAAGTGTGTCTGTTGACGCAAGCTCAAAAGCGAGCCCGTGCAAGGCGCGCCGCAAGATCGTTCCGGATTGCCTGAGGCCTCAGCGCGAGGCAGGCAGCCCGTATATCTTTTCGATATCGTCGAGCATCAGGTTGGCGGCGAGAATCCCGCCGGCCGTATTCCAGACGGCGTCGCTGACGGCGCCGACCTTGCCGGCCTTGACGACAGCAAGATTGTTCCAGAGCGGGTCGGACGTCCAATCGGCCGCGGCGGCGGCCGTCTTGCCGTCACCGGTGTCATAAACCAGGTAGAAGAGCCGATCGCCTTCGAATTCGGGCGTGCGCTCCTTCGTCACCTCGTCGGCGAATTCCATCCGATCCTGGTTTGCCGGCCGCGCAAAGCCGATCTGGCTCAAAACATTGCCGGCAAAAGTATCCTTCAGCAGAATCCGCGTTCGCCCCGGCATGAAGCGCACGAGGGAGATCTTTTCGGCCTTTTTATCCCCCAGCGCCTTGCTGATCGCGGCGACGCGGTCGTCATAGGCCTTGAAGGCCGCTTCCGCCTCCGGCAGTTTCCCGACGGCGGCCGCGTAAAGCTTCATGTTGCCTTTCCAGTCGCTTCTAATTCGTTCGGAAAGGACCGTGGGCGCGATGGCCGAAAGCTGCGAATAGATCTTCTCCTGCCGGAATTTTGTGCCCAGGATGAGATCGGGTTCGAGCGAGGCGATCAGTTCGAGGTTGATGGCCGACTCGTCGCCGACGACGGTTACGCCCTCCATCCGCTGGGCGATGTGGTCGTACCAGGGTTTACCGAGCCAGGACCGCACGGCGCCGACCGGCTTGATGCCCATCGCCAACAGCGCTTCCGTTCCCTCGTTCGTCAGCACGACGATCCTCTTCGGCGCATCAGGCACATCGGTCACGCCCATGGCATGGGTTACTTCGCGCGCGCCGGCCGCAGTTACGGCGATGAGGGACAGAATGGCAGCGAACGCCGCCAGCAGAATGGATTTCGTACGCACGCAGGCCTCGAACTTGACAATTGAATGATTTTTCGACCAATCGGTTGGGTCATAAGATGAGATACATTGTCCACTTAAAGTCAAGCTGAAACTCGTGCGCTCTATCCCCCTCTCCACGTCTTCGCGGCCGATGACATTGCTGGCGATCGCCTTGCCGGCGATCCTCATCCTTGTCGTCGCAGCCAGCGTGGCACTGGGATATCGGCAATATGGGCCGGCTGCGATCTGGAACGCCATCTTCGCTTTCGACGGATCGGAAAGCGCCGTCGTCATCACCACGCTGCGCATCCCCCGGGCTCTTCTTGCGCCGCTCGTCGGCGCCGCTCTCGGTGTCGCCGGCGTCTTGACTCAGACGCTGGCGCGCAATCGCATCGCCTCCCCCGACACGCTCGGCATCAATGCCGGCGCAGCTCTCGCGGTCGTCGCCTCCAGCGTCTGGCTGGGGATCGGCTCGATCGCCGGAATGTCGGTGGCGGCCATTTCGGGCGCACTGGCGACCAGCCTGCTCGTCTTCGGCGTCGCCGCCACTTCGGGAGGCTTCTCGCCGATCCGCATCGTGCTCGTCGGCGTGACCGTCGGCGGTCTGGCATATTCGATCGTCCAGATCATCCTGACCACCAACGAAGCCCAGCTCAAGGAGCTGCTCTTCTGGCTGACCGGCTCGTTTGCCGACCGGCCGATCGCCTTTGCGATCGGCGGCGCACCCGTGGTCCTGGCCGGGCTGGCGGCCGCATGGATGCTCGCGCAGCCGCTCGACGCCCTGCAGGCCGACGATACGACAGCAGCAAATCTCGGCGTGCCGCTCGCCGTCGTGCGCTGGGCCGGCTTCCTGACTGTCTCGCTGCTGACGGGAGCTGGCGTCTGCATGGCCGGTCCGGTCGGCTTCGTCGGTTTCGTCGTGCCGCACCTCGCCCGATGGCTCGTCGGCCTCAGCCATCGCCGCCTGATCGTCACCTCGGCTTTGATCGGCGCCATCTACGCGACTGCGGCCGATATTCTCGCGCGTTTCATCATTTATCCCACTGAGGCTCCGGTCGGCGCGATCACCTCCACCGTCGGCGGCATCACGCTGCTCATCCTGCTTAAACGGAGAGCGGCATGACCTCGCCTGTCCGGTCGCACGCAGCCTCCAGAACTCCCCTGACGCTCGCAGCGATCGTCCTCCTCTTCCTCGCTCTCGCTTCGACCGGCGTGGCATTCGGCTCCACCTGGATCCCGCTTGCCCAGGTTTGGGACGTCCTTCTCGGCGCCGAGATCCGCGGCAAAACCGTCATCATCCTGCAGTTCCGCCTGCCGCGTGTCGTGATCGCTGCTCTGGCGGGCGGGGGCTTTGCGGTCGCCGGATATCTTCTCCAGCGCGTCACCCGCAACGAACTCGCATCGCCCGGCATATTGGGCGTCGTCGACGGCGCCGCGCTGGCGGTCGTCTGCTTCCTTGCGGCGCTCTCCAATGAGTCGAACGCGCTCGTCACCTCGGTCGCCTATCAGCCCGTCGCCGCGGTTGCCGGATCGATTGCGGCGATCTTCGTCGTCTTCGCCTTTGCCGGCCGCCAGGCGGCGTCGGCGATCCGTCTGCTTCTCTTCGGCACCGCCGTTGCCGCGGTGCTCAAATCGCTGACCGTCATCGCCATGCTTGTCGGCCCGGTCTACCAGGCAGGACAGGCCGCCCGCTGGATCGCCGGCGCAGTCAACGAGATCAATTGGAACGAGATCCGGATCACGGCGATCGGCATGCTCCCGCTGACCCTCGTCGTGCTGATCGTCGCCCGCAGGCTGCCGCCGGCCGACCTCGACGAGATGTCGGCCAGAAGCGTCGGCCTCAACCTGCCGAGCTTCCGCATTCAAATCTTCGTCCTTGCCGCGGCCATCACCGCACTTTCGGCCGCCTTCGTCGGCGGCGTCGGCTTCATCGGCCTGATGGCGCCGCATCTGGCGCGCCGGCTGATCGGGCGAGGCGTCCATTTCGGCCTGATCGGCAGCTTCTTCATCGGAGCGTCGATGCTGGTCGGTGCGGATCTTATCGTCCGGTTGCTCTTTTCGCCGACGGAGGTGCCTGCCGGAACGGTTCCGGCCGTCATCGGCGCTCCGTATTTCCTCTATCTCCTGATGAGAAACCAGCGCCATGGCTAGTGCGACCACCACCGGAAACGTCATATCGATCGAAGGGCTGAGCCTGGATTATGGCAAGGTCAACGTCCTGCATTCCCTGTCACTTGCCATCCCCAGGGGCAAGATCACCGTGCTGGCGGGCGCGAACGGCTGCGGCAAATCCACCCTGCTGAGAGCGATCCGCAGGCTGCACAAGCCCAGCAAGGGCGAGATCCTCCTTGAGGAACTGAGCCTTCACAGCCTCGGGGAAAAGGCGCTCGCCAGGAAGATCGGACTCTTGACCCAGAGTCCTTCAGCCCCTGAGGACATGACGGTGCAGGAGCTCGTCCGGCTTGGCCGCTATCCGCACCAGACGCTGCTGCAGCCCTGGAGCGCCGGCGACGCGGAGGCGATCGAGCAGGCGATGGCAGGCACCGGCGTCGGGCATCTGCGTGACCGCAGGCTGGGCTCGCTCTCGGGCGGGCAGTTGCAGCGCGCCTGGATCGCCATGGTTCTGGCGCAGGAGACCGACATCATCTGCCTCGATGAGCCGGTCAACCATCTCGACCTCGCCCATCAGCTCGAATGCCTCGAACTGGTCGACCGTCTCAAGCAGCAGTTCGGCAGAACGGTCGTCCTCGTCCTGCATGACCTCAATCTCGCGGCGCGCTACGGCGACACGCTGGTTTTTCTCAGAGGCGGCGAGATCGTCGCCACCGGGGCGCCCGCCGATCTGGTCACCGAGGCGATGGTCTCCGACGTCTTCGGCGTGCAGGCAAGGGTCATAACCGATCCTGTTCACGGCCGGCCGCTCTGCATCCCGCTGCGTCTTGCCGAGACGTCATCCGAGTAGGCGGCCTCGCCGGCAAGGAGCGCGCTGACCAATCATTCCGCTGTCACCCCTCGATAGACAACTGGCTGAGCTCACCGGTCAATCTGTCGAGTTCGTGCAGAACCTTTTGGATGCGGGCGCGTGCCTGAAGCATCTGATCAATGTCGGAGCCGCCGGATGGTCCGGCTGCGGTCTGCAGGTCATGAGCATTCGTCGTGATATCGGAGACCGGATTTGGAAACTGGATGATTTCAGCCATTCTCATTCATTATTTTCATTGTGCCTGGGAGGATGGAAACTCTCATGTCTCCAGGATGCGGCGTCGTTTCATTGCCGATCGACCGGGACGTCTTCGCTTTTCATTTCAATGTGTTGCGCTCGTCCCTGCACCCAGTAAACGCCTTGTCAACCTTAACAAACTCCTACTTTTGCCGCTACAAGCGGCTCAGCTCCAAGCTTTGCTGCGCCGATCGGACAGCGTTGCGAAATTCGGATAAGGCAGGCGTCAACTTTGAGAACCGTTCAGTCTCTGCGGTTTAAGAACCGGCATAATGCGGAAATCCCGGCCGCTTGCCGTGCTTCGAAGCGAACTCGCAAGCGGTCGTTCTTTATCCGCGCGGCGTTATAGGCGCCCTCCTGCCGCGGCCCCAGAGGATGAAGGCCGAAAGGCCGAGCAGGATGACGTTGAGCGGCAGGGCCGCCGCTTCGCCGCGCGACAGATGAAAGATCATCGCAGCGATCTGCAGCAGCACGCAGCCGAGCGCCGCAAGCAGGGTCAGACGCGGCTGGATGCGGGTCAGGGCCGGCAGCAGTACGCCAGCGCCGCCGGCAAAATCGATGATGCCCATGAGCCGTAGAAACCAGGCGGGAACCTGGCCCGGCCAGACCCACATCGCCGCCAATTGATCGACCGGCATGAAGAATTTCATGCCGCCGAAGATGGTGAAAGCGGCGAAGACGAGCACCTGCGCGGCCCATATCGCGACCTGAAGCAATCTTCCCACGGGCGGCGCCGGCGAAACGGTCGTGGCATTGGACATTTCGAACCTCCTGAACGATGGCTGGCTGCGACGGCAACCTTGAACGAGTTTCACAGATAAAGCTGGCTACCCATCGTTAAAATCGGTATATTTTCGAAACAATTTATCGACAGGATCGATGAGATATGCAGCCGCATCCGACCTTGGATCAGCTTCACGTATTCCTGACCGTGGTGGAGAAAGGCAGTTTCTCGGCAGCCTCCCGCGCGCTGAACCGCACGCAGTCGGTCATCAGCTATACGATCGCCAATCTCGAAGCACAGCTGCGCGTCGCGCTTTTCAGCCGTTCCGGCACCAAGCGGCCGCAGCTTACGGAGGCCGGCCGATCCGTGCTGGAGGATGCGCGCCGGCTGCTCGGCGACCTCGACCTGATGCGGGCACGCGTGCAGGCCTTGAGCGATGGACTGGAGGCGGAACTCAATGTCGCGATGAGCGCCATCGTGCCGTCGGATATCGTCGTCGACGTGCTGCGCGCCTTCCGCAATCATTATCCGACCGTCTCACTGAACGTGACCGTCGGCACGCTCGGGATCGTCATGGATGCGGTCATGGCAGGAAAGGCCGCCGTCGGCTTCGGTGGCGCCATGGCAACCAGGAACGATCAGATCGTTTTCGAGCGGATCGGCCAGTCGGCGATGATCCCGGTCGCCGCCGCCGACCATAGTCTCGGCATGCTGCGCCGACCGCTAAACCTTGCCGACGTGCGCGATGAAACCCAGCTCGTCGTCTATGACGCCTCGGGGCTGACCAAGGGCCGGGATTTCAACGTATTTTCGCTCAAGACCTGGCGGGTCAGCGACAATGCAACGAAGCATCTTTTCATCCGCGGCGGACTGGGCTGGGGCGGGCTTCCGGCCTATCTGGTCAAGGACGATCTTGCCGATGGCCGTCTCGTCCATCTCCAGTTTCCTGCCTTCGATCAGGATGAATATCCGATCCACGTGATACGCAACGTCGCAAACCCGCCCGGACCTGCGGCAAGATGGCTGGTGGCGGAGCTTCGGGCGAGGCTTTCGGGCACGGTCCGAGGTCGGGGACGTCAGCAAGACGTCGAACACGGCTCCAGCAAAATCGGCGGCTGAGGACAGGATTCAGATTTTAGGCCGACCGGACCTGAAATCATCCTGTTCTAGCGCATCTCGCTTGCGGCAGACTCGCCCATCGAAGAGCCCAGCCACAGAGCCATGATTTCCGTCTTCGGCAGGGCTTTGCTGTAGAGGAAACCTTGCGCCGTCCCGCATCCGTTTGCGGCAAGGAAGGCTGCCTGCTCGGCGGTTTCGACGCCTTCCGCCACTACGCTCTGGCCGAGACAGCGCGCGATGGAGAGGATCGCCTTCACCAGTTCCTCATTGCGCTTGTCGGCGCTGTTGATGAAAGACCGGTCGATCTTCAGCGTGTCGATGGGAAAACGGGCCAGATAGTTCAGCGCCGAATAGCCCGTGCCGAAATCATCGATGGCGATCGAAAATCCCATGCTCCGAAGCTCGGAAAGCATCTGCAGCGTTTCATCCTTCTGATCCAGAAGCAGGCTTTCCGTGATTTCGATTTCGAGCCATTCCGCGCGGCAGCCTGTGTTCTCGAGAATCTCGGCGATCGACTTTATCAATCCGGCGGACTGGAACTGCTTGACCGACAGGTTGATTGCCACCTTGTGCGGTATCCCGCCGTCGGCATTCAGCTCGGCGGCCGTCTGGCATGCCTCACGCAGCACCCATCGGCCGAGCTCCACGATTAGCCCGGTATCTTCGGCGACCGGAATGAAGCGGACGGGGGGAATCATGCCCAGCACCGGGTGACGCCATCTCAACAGGGCCTCGGATCCGATCATGACGCCGCTGTCCAGGAGCACCTTGGGCTGGTAGTGCAGCTCCAGTTCACCACGCTCGATGGCACGGCGCAAATCGGATTCCAGCCGCATGCGCTCTTCGGCGCTCGCCGTCAGATCCTTTGAATAGAAGCGAAAGCTGTTTCGCCCCGAGCGTTTGGCGAGATACATCGCGGAGTCGGCGTATTTCACGAGATCGTTGACGTCGGCGCTGTCATCGGGATAGAGCGCGATGCCGACGCTGCACGAGATGAACACTTCCTTGCCATCCAGCAGAAAGCCTTCCTTGAACCTCTCGAGGATCGTGCCGGCAATCCGGCCGAGGTCGTCGCCCTGGCGGATATCCGGCAGCAGGATCGCGAATTCATCGCCGCCGAGACGGGCGACGGTGTCGTAGTCGCGGACACTCGCCTTGAGGCGGGTCGCCGCCTGGCAGAGCAGTTCATCGCCGACGGGATGCCCCATCGTATCGTTGACCACCTTGAAGTGGTCGATGTCGATCAGCGCGACGCCAGCCCGCTGACCGCGTGACACGGCTGAGGTGATCATCTGCCGCAGCCGGTCGTTGAACAGCGATCGGTTCGGCAACGAGGTCAGGGGATCGTAAAAGGCCATCTGGTGGATTTTCTGGCGCGAGACGTTCAATTCGGTAACGTCGCGCGCCACACCGAGAACCCCGACAGCGCCTCCCCCTGCATCCATGACCGGCACCTTGCGTGTTTCAAGAAGAACAGATTGCCCGTTCTCCCGGGAAATGACCCATTCCTCATCGCTGAGGATGCATTCTCCGGCCTCGACCGCCGCCTTGTCCGATTCCCGAAAAAACCGCGCCCTTTCGATGTCGAACAGCTCGAAATCCGTTTTCCCGACAACGTCGGCTTCCGCCAATCCGGTCAGCCGCTCGAAGGCGTGGTTGCACAGCAGATAGACACCGTCCATGTCCTTGACCCACACCATATCGGGCATGGTCTGAAGCACGCTGAGCAACTGCATTCGCACGAGGTTGATGGCGTCTTCCGCCTGCTTCCGCTCGGTAATGTCGCGCGAGAACGCCAGGAGCGTGGTCGCGGCAGCAGGATCGGCGCTCGGCCGTCTGGCCACGGAGAGTTCGAACCACCGCATCTGACCGTTCGGCAAACCGATGCATATGCATCGGCCGTAGGCAACGCCCTCTTTGCCGGCCTCGCGCAGCGCCTCCATTGCGATGGCGGCCTGATCGGGCGCAAGGACGTCGTTAACCGTCCTGCCGAGCAACATCTCCTTCTGCTGGGCCAGCAGTTCCGGATTTCGTGTCCAGACCTGAAGATACCGGCCGTCCTCACCCACCTCGAAGAGGACGTCGGGAATGGCGGTGATGATCCCCTCGGCGAACTCAAGCGCCTTTTTGAGATCCCGCTCCGCCTGCTTGTGCTCGGTAATGTCGACGATGGCGCCGATCACGCCGGCGGCATCTCCATCTTTTCCCGACAACACCACCTTGTTGACGACAACATCGCGCACCGTCCCGCCCGCCGTGGTGATCTTGGTCTCACAATCGCGGGCTCCGCCCCTTTCCGGGAGAGCCTCGTCTTGCGCCAAATGCCATTCCGCCTGATGTTCCGGATTGAGATCGGCGTCGGTTTTCCCGATGATCTCCTCGCGCGCATGGCCAAGCAGGTTCTCGAAGGCCCTGTTGCAGCCGAGGTAACGCCCATGCCTGTTCTTGTAGAAAACCGGAAGAGGAAAGGCGCCGAGCAAGGCTTCGAGCAGGGCTTCCCGATCGACTGCCGCGTCCTGATGCTGCTCTCCGGTTCGCCCGTGGTCATGCCCCGGCGCAAGAAGGGCCGGCTGCTGAAGCGACTGGGACAAGGTCATCATGGATCTCCCTCAACCATGGGAAACAACCAGATGTCTCATTCACCCGGTCGAGAATCTTTAGCAAAGGCCGCCCAAGTCATTTGAGGGGAAAGTTATGGCCTGAAGATCGGATCACAAAGGCACTGGTCCGCTGCGACCGAGCATGTCGGCTTGGCATTGGATATTGCGGTCAGAAAATTAAGAGATCGCTGTGGTCTTCGGCAGTTCAGCAATTTTCGACGCGCGAAGCGGATCGGGTCGGCGCATTATGGATATTCATAATTCTCGTGACCTCAAACGCTGCGTCCGAAAGGCCGGGCGATTGGATCGGAAAACAGACGAGCGGCTATCCGGAATCCGAACCCTCTGGCCAGATCACGACGGTTTCATATGAGCTTGTGGCAAGAACCTGGTTTCGTTGCATTTTTTTACGCTTCTTAAACCAGGGAAACGACAAGCTGGGTCACCGAATGAGGTGCTGCTTGTACTTCTCCGCCATGAAGACGGGTTCAGAGACGAGCCAAAAATCCGCGTTGTCAACAGCGCGTTCAGAGGTGGAAATGTTTGATAGTACGCATGCCTACGACCGTCATTCCAGATGCAGCGCACGGGCCGCGATCGCGCCGACCCTGAATATCCCCGCCGCCAGGTACAGTTGAGCGCGGATCGCGCCGCCTCGGCTTGCTGAAAGCCTCCCACGAGATGTTGACGGTTGGACGTCGATCACGAGATCGGTTCGGCATGCACGTCAGCGACGTGAACGCCATTCTCCGGCGCGCCGCACCCGACGCGCGGGGCCGGGCCATGATGGCCGATCTCTAGCAAATGATTGTGAAGCAGTGTCCCGGAGGCCGCTCGGCCGGGCTGTCTTGTTCTGACGAAGCGCGAATGGTGGGGGTTCGGATTTGGAAAATACGGTGATGCCATCCGGCGAGTCCCATTCTTCCGTCGCGAAATATATCCGCTCCATCGGGCGCCATTACGTCCTCGCCGTCGTCGTCATGACAGTTCTGATCGGGGCAACCTTCCAGACGGTCAAGGTGGCTCTCGATCGCCATTCGCTGCAGCAGAACATCAGCTATTTGATCGGACGCCAATTCATCCGCTTCCAGCAGCTGGCCACCCAGACACGCGCCATCATGCGCGCTTCGGCCGACCCGAATATGCCTGAATATATTATCAGGCCGATGGTCGAGGACGTTCAGAGGGCGATCGACGACATCCGCTCCATGAGCATAGAATTGAACGGGCTGAATACGCAGGTCGAGGCGAACCTTCTCGAACGGCTGAACGGACGGGATAGCGCGTCCGAGAAATTGCGGCTCGAACTCGACGGACGGTTGGAGGACTTCCTTCAAAGGGCCGAACGCGTCGTGTCCGCAAAACTGCAGGATCGACGGGAACGTTACAGCTTCTGGGGACCGATCGACTTTGCCGTTTCGTCGGACAGCGTGCTCATGCGTCAGTTCAGCGCCTTGATCGAGAGCGCGCATGACCGGAGCGATGTCAGCATCGATCACACGCGCCTGATCAGTGCCGTGCTGCTCAGCCTCACCGCCGCAACGCTCATCCTTGCGACCCTCATCCTTTTCATACCGCTCCTCGTCAAACTGCGCACCGAACACCGCCGGACCCTCGATTTCGAGATCAAGCTGACGCATCTGGCGCACACGGATACGCTGACGGGCCTTGGCAACCGATCGTCGTTCAACGAGGCGCTGAACGGGCTGTTCGGATCCCTTGAGCGGACGGGCGCAGGCTTTTCCATGCTGCTGGTCGATCTCGATCACTTCAAGGCCACCAATGACAGTTTTGGGCATCCGGCGGGGGACGCGGTTCTGAGCCATGTCGCGAGGGCGCTGCAGAAGACGTTCCGATCCGGTGATATCGTCGCGCGGCTTGGCGGCGACGAGTTCGCCGCTCTGCTTCCGGGCATTTCAGATGCGGCAACGCTGGAAGGAATTGCCGGGCGCGCAGTCGCCGCCATTGCGACGGAATGTCAGTTCGACGGCCGGTTGCTGCCGGTTTCGGCCAGCCTCGGCGGCGCGGTCGTGCCGGGCCATGCCGCAGACGAGGCGACCCTGATGCGCGTTGCCGATCTGGCGCTTTATGCCGCAAAGGCCAAGCGCAATACCGCCGTCATCTTCGACGAAAGCTCCTTCGCCCAGCGTCTGGAGCAGAACCGGCTTGCGAGCGCCCTCGCCTTCGCCGCCGATCGTGACGAGTTCGTCGTCTACTACCAGCAGAAGGTCAACCTGCAGACCGGCAGGCATCTCGGCTTCGAGGCATTGGTGCGCTGGCGCCATCCCCAGCTCGGCATTCTGCCGCCGGGACGCTTCCTGCCGCTGATGGAAGGTCACCTTATACAGGGGATGACGCGCTGTATCGTCAACACCGTCGCCCGTGATCTCAGAGCATGGCAGGCAGCAGGCCTCGCCGTGGGATCGGTCGCCATCAATCTGCCGGAAGCCCTGCTGGTCGGCGATGACGGTTACGATCTTATCGCTGCGGCGGTCGGAGCGAACCGGCTCGACTGGCTCGATTTTTCCATCGAGATCACCGAAGACGTCTTTCTCAATCGCGGCGCCAACCAGATCGCCGAGACCATCTCCCGCTTCCGCAAGCATGGAGTCTCGGTCTCGCTCGACGATTTCGGCACCGGCTTTGCGTCGCTCGTGCATCTGCGTGACTTCCCCTTCGACGAACTGAAGATCGACCGCAGCTTCGTTGCCGAAATCGGCAAGGATGTTCGATCGGAACAGATCGTCAGGGCGATCATCGATCTGGCGCGCAACCTCGGCAAACGGTGCGTCGCGGAAGGTATCGAGGAGGAGGTCCAGCGCGACTTCCTTCTGCATGCGGGTTGCGACATCGGCCAAGGTTATCTGTTCGGCAAGCCGGAACCGGCTCTCGTGGCGGTCGAACGATTGGTTCGTCGGCCGGCGGTGCGCGGAATATCCGGGCGGTCCCGCAAATTGCCGGTTGAAACGGTCTCCTGAACCGCACGGCGCGGCACAAACATCGACGAAAGAGGATAAGGAATGAGACGGGCAATCATACGGGCGTGGCTTGCCACGACCCTGGCGGCGGCAGCTCCTGCGGCCGAGGCTTTCGCGGCAGAGGGCATGGCGGTGGACGTCGTGCATTTCTGGGTATCGAAAAGCGAGGCGGCGGCGCTCGATGTTTACCGCAAGGCCTGGGCAGCGGCCGGCAACCAATGGGTTGACATGCCGGCGGAGAACAAGGTCGCGGTCCAGCGGGTCGTGAGCGACCGCATCGCCAACGGATATGCGCCGGCTGTGATGCAGTGGAATGCCAACGAAGGATCACGCGAACTGCCGGAAATGGGCATCGTGCTCGACATTGACGATGTCGCCCAGGCGGATCACTGGCGCGATGTCATTCCCGCGACGGTGTTCGACCGGATCTCCTCCAAGGGAAAGGTTTATTTTGCGCCGACCAATATCCATGCCGAAAACTGGCTGTGGACGAGCACGGCGGCATTGGCCGAAGCGGGAGCAAAGACGCCGCAGACCTGGGACGAGCTGTTCGATGCGGCCGACAAAATCCAGGCGACGGGACGCCGGGCGATCGCGCTCGGCGGCGCCCGATGGGAGGTGTCTCTCATCTTCAACGACATCGTCTATCACAAGTTCGGGCCGGAAGGTTATGCCCGGCTGATGAGCGGCGATGCAGAGCTGGTGCAGGACCCGCGCATGATCGAGGCGCTGGATATGCTGCTGCGCCTGTCCGATTATGTGGAGCCGATCGAACAGCGGAAGAACAAGACATGGGCTGATGCGACTGCGGCGGTCGGCCAGGGCAAGGCCGGCATGCAGTTCATGGGCGACTGGGCCAAAGGCGAACTTGCAGCGCGCGGCTACAGCGTCGACAAGGATTTCGACTGCAGCCTCGTTCCCGGCACCTCCATCGCCTATTTCATGGTGATCGATGCCTTCGCCTTTCCGCTGACCAACCGGGACGGCACGGCGCAAGCGCAGCAGGCTTTCGCGCGCATGGTGCTCGATCGGGACAACCAGGTTGCCTTCAGCCGGATCAAGGGCTCTTTGCCCGTCCGCACCGATGTCGATCCATCGGGACTCGATCGCTGCGGCAAACTTGGATTGGAGATGATCAAGGCGCATAAGGGCGAAGTCAGCGCCCAGTCCCAGGCCATGCCGACCCAGATGTCGGAAGGCTGGATCGCCGTGGTCGGCGACTTCTTCAACAACAGGAACATGTCGGCGCAAGAGGTTCAGAAGCGCTTGCACGATCTGCTGATGCAGCGCTGAAGGCCGCGGACGGCCGGCACCGCAGCACGGCACGAGTATCCATAATTCGCAGAGATGTACGATAAGCGCAGCAAACGGCGCGCCGCCAGTCCGCTGGCGGCTGGAACTCACAAGATTTAACAAAGGCTTAAGCTTCGTTGAAACATCTTGCCATCACGATTTTCATTGTGGGCGTGTTGGTGGTTTTTTGAAGTCAGTTTTTTTATCTTCAATGGGTCGATGCTTGCACACGCTTCGCGGTCTCGGAAGCGACAGAACCGGCAATGTCGCGATCGTCGTTGCCCTCAGCCTAGTGCCGATGCTCGTCGCGGTCGGCGCGAGCTTCGACTACATCCGCAGCTACAATGTCCGACAGAGAATGCAGAGCGACCTTGATGCGGCCCTGATCGCCGCGGTCAAACAGATCGACAATGTCGAGGACGCGGACGCTCTCAAGAAGAAGGTTTCCGACTGGTTCCACGCACAGGTGGACAACAGCTACACGTTGGGTGAGATCGAGATCGATACGGCCAACCACAACATCACGGCGACGGCGAGCGGCACCGTCCCGACCACCTTCATGAAGATCGCCAACATCGAGACCGTCGACGTCAGCGTGGCGAGCGCCGTCAAGGGACCGGCCACCTCCTATCTCAACGTCTATATCGTCATCGACACCTCGCCCTCGATGCTGCTGGCGGCAACGACATCGGGCCAGGCGACGATGTATGCCGGCATCGGGTGCCAGTTCGCCTGCCACATCGGCGACGCGCACACGATCGGCAAGAAGACATATGCCAACAACTATGAATACAGCTCGGAAAAGAAGATAAAACTGCGTGCCGATGTCGCCGGCGACGCCGTCCGCGAAGTGCTCGACATGATCGACGAATCCGACGCCAATCACGAACGGATCAAGGTCGGACTCTACAGCCTGGGAGATACGCTCACCGAAGTTCTGACGCCGACGCTGAGCACGGATACGGCGCGTACCCGCCTGGCGGACGCGAGCTACGGCCTCACCAGCGCGACCTCGAAGGCCGCCACCTATTTCGACGTATCGCTTGCAACGCTCAAGCAGAAGGTCGGCGCTGGAGGGGATGGAACCACCTCGGGCTCGCCACTCAAGCTGGTTCTTCTGCTGACGGACGGCGTGCAGTCGCAGCGTGAATGGGTGACCGACAAGGTGACATGGGACAAGAACGGGAAGCCGACGTACGGGGCCTATTGGAACAAGGTGGCGCCGCTTAATCCCGAGTGGTGCGGCTATCTGAAGAACCAATCCAACACGATGGCGGTGCTCTACACCGAATATCTGCCGATCACCTCGGACTGGGGCTATAACGCCACCGTCGGCTCGACCATGGCCAGCGCCAACTGGAAGAGCACCTGGGGCGGCACCATGGACAGCGGCGTTTCGAGCAGCATTACGCGGCGGGATTACATCCCCTATGCCCTTGCCGGCTGCGCATCGTCGAAGAGCCTGTTCATTTCGGCATCGTCGTCGTCCGAGATCACGGAAGGCCTGTCGACGCTCTTCACCCAGTATCTCTCTTCCGTCCGGTTGACCCAATGACCGCAAGAAAACGCTTTGCGCCGTTTCGCCGCCTGCTCGGCGATCGCAAGGGGGTGGCCGCGATCGAGTTTGCGATCCTGGCCCTGCCGCTCTTCATCATGATATTCGGCATCATCGAAGTGTCGCTGATGTTCTTCGTCAACTCCGCGCTGGACGCCTCGGTTCACAAGATCTCCCGGATGATCCGGACCGGCGAGGTCGCCTCGTCCAAGATCACGCTGGCCGGATTCAAGAGCAAGATCTGCGACGACATGCTTCTGGCATTCAGCTGCTCCAGCGGTCTCGTCGTCAAGGTCAGCGTGCTTTCCGACCTGTCCTCCGCCACCAGCGCCGATCCTATCGACAACAGCGGCAAGCTCACCGTCACCGAGACCTACGATATCGGCAAGGGCAGCGACTACATTCTGGTGCAGGCATTCCTGCCCTGGGGAGCCACCGTCAACTTCTTCAGCCTGTCGAGCGCCAAGCTCTCGGACGGCAGCTATCTCCTCGGATCGTCCGCTCTGTTCCGCAACGAGCCCTTCTGACATGATGATGAAACGAAACCTCCCCCTTATCAGCTTCATCAGGTCCCGTATCCGCCGGCTCGCCCGCGACCGCTCGGCCGCTTCCGGCGTGGAATTCGCATTGGTGCTGCCGATCCTCATCGTGCTGCTGTTCGGCACCGTCGATCTCGGCCATGCTCTGACCGTCAGCCGCAAGATAGACGAGATCGCTTCCAGCACGAGCGACATGATCGCCCAGCAGAGCACCTGGACGAAGACCGACGTCGCTAAGCTTCTCTCCGGCGCAAGCTTCATCCTGCAGCCCTATGAAACCACCGGGCTGACCATTATGGTCACGGTCAACGATGTCGACAACAGCGGCAAGGCAACCGTCAACTGGTCGGCCGCGTTCAACACCACGGCGCTTGCTTCCGGCACGGCAAGCGCCATCGACATACCGAAAAAGATACAGGAGACCGGGGTGCAGGTGGTGCTGACCCGCGTGCAATATCGTTTGACGACGCCCGTCTCGACATTCTTTTCAAACTTCACGGGAATGGACGGCTACAGCTTCGACCACCATTTCTTCACGCGTCCCAGGGTCAGCGACACGATCAAATACAATTGAGCCGCAGGCTGCCCGCCATTCAGACCATTGTCGCCGGGCAGACAATGATGCATTGCTTCGGCCGCTCGGCGGATCGGGAGAAGGAATGCTGCGCCGGCGGGACGGCGACAAGGCCGGGGCAGCGCGGATGGTGAGCGCCAAATATGCCGCCGAGAAGAACGCGGGATCTGCCCGCCACTACGAAGAGCTTGCTGAAACATTGGAACAGCAGAACGATTGAATGATGAGCGAGACGCTGCAGCGACGATCCTTTCTGGCAGGACTCTGGGCCGGACTGCTGTCGGCGCTATTGAGCGCGATGCGGCCGGCGTCGGCGGCGAACCAGCCGCCACACGGCGCCCGCCAGCAGGCGGAAGGCCGGAAAGGTAAGGCCGGCATCCATCCCTGGATCGGCGTCGGCGAAGAGGTGACCGCCGAGATCATGATAGACGGCAAGGCGATGGAGACGCCGAGGGTCGAACCGGATCGTTTTCGAAGACGTGGACCGTGCGCGACATGGCCCCGATTTCCGCTCCGCTCTATGACGCTTCGCGACCGCTGATCGAACGTGTGCGCACTTTTGCCGAACTATCCGGACTGGTGGACGTGGACATGCCTCGGCTACCCCCCGGCACGACGGCGGAGGCAGCTTTCCAGCAACTGGAAAAGCGTCTGAATGTCCATCTGCCCGCGCCGCTGCGCCAACTGCTCGGCGGCGCCGACATACAGATCGACGTCTCCTTTTTTCGGCCGCCGCAGGATCTCGGGACGGTAAGCGAATTGCTGCTCAAGGACTGGGGTTATACCGCCAGCGGCGGCAAATACCCGTTGGACGTGCTGCTGCCCGAGACCGTCCGGGCTCGCTATGACAGAAGTGTCGCGGTATTTGTCGAAGTCGGCGACGGGCTGGGCGCGCTTGCATGGGATCCCGTCGGCGTCAGCCCACAGGAACCGCCGAACAGCTGGGGCGACAAGGGCAATCCGGGCGCACAGCCCGCGACGTCCGATGAGGGCGTATGGTACTGGCTGCATCAGGAGCATATCGGCGAGCCCGAATTGCTGCTGGATGACGACTATCGCCCCAGAAACGCCGAGGCTGCACTCACCAACGCGTTCCAGCGCTTCACCCTGTCGCAGGCCTCTTACCCCGAGACCGACGACGAGCTGGTCGTCGACACCGCTCATCCGCGCAATCTGTTGCAGCTCAATTTCGACGGGCCGAAGAAGCCCCAGCTCTGGCTGCGCAGCTACGACTATCACTACAGCCTTTACTGAGTGGAACGAGGCTCACCCGGCGAGCTTGACGATGCCGTAGGGATTGAACTTGAACTCGTCCACTTCATAGGTGGAATCGAACGAGAGCCTGGCCCCGCGCGCCTTGAGCGTCGGATCGAGCCCCTGCTCGGCAATCTCGTCGGCAACCGCATCCATAATGGCAACGACCTTCCTTTCACTGCCGGCGGTCTCCGCGACGTAGACTTCCGGCAGGCCGACGAGATGGAAGCCGACGCTTTCCAGATATCCCCGCGCCGAGAGCGGCCGCTTGGCGAAAGCGAGCCGGCCGATGCGCTGCTGGGCGAGCGGATCTGCCGCTTTCACCGCCTCCGCACCTTGGCCGATCAGCGCTCTCCATCGATCGAGGCCATGGGCGATGCCGGCGCTTTCGCCTTTGACGGCCACCGCTCCCGCCGCGATCAGTCGCTCGACGAGGCGCAGCGCCGTCATCGACACCTTTACCGTCTCCGCCTGCGCCATGCTCGGCCCGAGCACGTAGAGGACGGATTGATGATCGGCGACGGCTTTCTCATCCGCCTCGTTCCACACATCGGCCTCGACCCGATCCCAGCAGACATCGAACGATCGGCTCATGCGATCATCCGGTTCTGCCTGCGAATATTCCTCGTCGACGCTGAATCCATCGGCGAAGTCCCGAATCGCTTGGGCTGCTGCCTCGGACAAGCGGCTGAGGTCGCGATCCTTCCCGAGGAAACACAGAACATGCCGGGGCGTCACCGAGGACGCCTCCTCCCGGATCGCCGATTCCGGACTCGCTTCCCCGGCGAAAGCCGGTTTCCAGCCGATCATGGCCCACAAGGACCCCAAGAGCGAGCGACGCAGGATATGCAAGATCGATGCCTCCGTTCGGTCATATGTTTACAGCCTCCGCTTGTAAACATATGACGTCCGAAACGAAAGCGGGATCGTCGCCGCAGCCGATGCGTCGTGCGCCTTTTCTTCAGGCCCAGATGTCGCCTAGGGTGAACCCTTCGGTGAAGGGATCGTCATTGTCGAGGACGAGGGTATTCAGGCCCGAGATCCAGCTGGTGCCGGTCAGCGTCGGAACAACGGCGGATTTGTCGCCGATCCGGGCCTCCTCGACCAGCCTGCCGGTATAGATATTGCCGAGAATCCCTTGATGCCGGAAGTCCTGATGGAGCGGCAATTCGCCCTTCGCATGCAGAACGGCCATCTTGGCGCAAGTGCCGGTGCCACAGGGGCAGCGATCGAGCGCACCCGTCCAGGTGGCAGGATCGTCCCAGGAAAGATCGCCTGTCGCCATCGTCACCGTGTTCTTCCAATCGGCGTTCGGATCGTCCGTCGGCCCCGACAGCTGCGAGATCGTGATGCCGACGCCGGGGTAATGCGGATGGGCAACCGGCAATTGTTCGATGGCCGCCTGCCGGATCATCGCCGAAACGCGCGCGATCTCCCGCCCATGTGCCGGGATCAGCTCGAGGCCTTTGAACTGCCTGACATCGGCGATGACATAGAACATGCCGCCCCAGCCGACATCGACGGTCACCTTTCCGAGATGCGGCACATCGATGACGGCATCGAGATGGGCGGCAAATGCCGGGACGTTCTTGAAGGTCACGTTCTTGACCTTGCCGTTCTTGCATTCGGCCTTGACGCGGATCAGGCCGGCGGGCGCCTCGAGCACCAGCTCGGTGACCGGCTCCCTCATCGGAAGCATGCCCATTTCCAAAAGCACCGTCACCACCGAGATGGTATTGCCGCCGGACATCATCGGATATTCGACCTGCTCCAGGATGATGTAGCCGGCATCGGCTTCCGGGTGAGAGGGGGGTACGATGATGTTGCAGCAATGGGCGGGATAACCGCGCGGCTCGCGCAGCATCAGCTTGCGCAGCTGGTCATCGTTGCTCTCCAGCCATTTCATCTTCTCATAGACGGAATTGCCGGGAATATGCGGAATGCCGCCCGTGACCACCCGCATCGGCGTGCCCGCGTGGGTATCGACTGCGTGGATCGTTCTTTTGAAACCCATAATTTCTCCTCCATCGTGTCGTTGCGAGATTGCCGTTTCATTAGACCGGCGGCCTGCAGGTCGGCCATTGCCTTGTAATATCGTATACGATATCTCTTATCCGAAGTCACGGAGCTGTCAACCATCAAAGTCACGCTTGTTGACACCAATGTACATTTTTCCTTTCGGCGTCTCGGCGCTGTTGCTAAGGAATTCCATGGGCCGGAACATCGACCGGCCGAGAAACCGGGCCGCGCCAGATGTCTTCAAAACATCAGCGGCAAGGAAACACAGGAAGGGAGATTTCAGATGTCGGATGAGGTCGTGCTCGATCAGGCTGAAGCCGAGACCTTGGCAATACGGGCCTGCCAGGCAGCCGGGGCAGCGCAATCCACCGCCCGCTCTCTGGTGGACGCCACCTTGTCCGCCGCGCTCTTTGGACCTGCCACCCTCGGATTTCCGCACATGGTGGATTATCTCGACAGTTTTCGCGAGGGCCGCATCAATTGCGACCCAACCCCCAGCTGCGAGCGCCCGTTTCCCGCCTTCTTCGTCGCCGACGCCGATCGTGGCATCGCGCAGCTGGGCTTCGATCTGGCGTTCGACGATCTGGCCGAAGCGGCGCGCACTTTCGGGGTCGCCGTCTTCACGCAGACGAACAGCTACACCGCGGGAGAGCTGGGCTATTATGTTCGCCGGCTTGCCGGCGAAGGGCTTGCCGGCATCGCCGCGACCAATGCAAATGCCATGGTGGTCGCCAAAGCGGGCGGCCCCGCCGTCTACAGCACGAACCCGATGGCCTTCGGCTTTCCGCTCGGAGAAGGCTCGCTGCCGCTGATCATCGACCAGGCATCGAGCGCCACGGCCTATGTCAACATCGTCGCAGCTGCAGCCGAGGGGCGCAGCATTCCGGAGGGATGGGCGGTCGACGAAACGGGCATGGACACACGGGATGCCGCAAGAGCACTGGCCGGAGCCCTCCTTCCCTTCGGCGGGCGCAAGGGCGCCAACGTGGCGCTGATGGTGGAAATGCTGTCGGCCGGACTGTCCGGAGGCCCCTGGTCACTGGACACTCCATCTTTCAGATCGGGAAGCGCCAGCCCGGCGGTGGGATTGACCGTCATCGCAATGATGCCCGGACGCCCCGACGATGGCCTCGTCGAGCGCGCGCATCGCCAGGCAGCCCGGCTCCAGCAACACGGCGTGTTCATACCTGGCGTCGATGGGATCGAATATCCAAAATCGCCGTCTCAGAGCCTGAAAGTGCCGCGCGCGGTCTTCGAGACCATCAAGCAGATCGCAGACGCCTGACGGACCGGCATCGATTTCAGAGTGCCGCTCAGCGAGGCTTTTTTGCCGGAAGATGTTCGAGGAGGGATTGGCAGGCGCTCATGATGTGAGCATAGACGAGACCGGCCGCCTTTTCTTCGTCACGCGCCCGGCACGCTTCGATGATCTCCCGATGTTCGCGGTCCGCCGTCTGCTTGCCGTGCGACAGCGTCAATTGCACCCGGAGATAGCGTTCCAGCCGGTCGTGGACGGAACGGATCGTGTTGACTAGGAACGGTCGTTGCGCATCCTCGTAAAGACAGCTGTGAAACCGCCAGTTCAATTCCGACCAGCGCGCCACATCCGTTTCCTTGGCGAAGGCCTCGCAATAGGCCAGAGCCGTTTCGAAGGTCTCTTCCGTCATGTGAGGGATCGAGAGCTTGATGGCGTTCGATTCCAGAATCGCTCGAACCTCGAAGATCTGAGCGATCTCGGGTTCCGAGACGCTGGTAACGACTGCGCCTTTGTTTCGGTGGAATTCCACCAGGCCTTCCGCCTCCAGCCGCTTGAGCGCTTCCCGCACGGGGATCTTGCTGACATTGAACAGGCGGGCGACATCGTCCTGGCGGATCGGCTCGCCTTCATCCAGCGAGCCGTCCGCGATGGAATCGCGGATGAACTTCAGGATGACATCCGAGGCGGTTGGGGCCTTCCCGAGATTTGTCACCTGAGCGGTGTTGAAAGGCATTCCCCGAGCTCCTCGTTTCGTACACGACGCATATCCCCATTGGGATATCGTAGACGATCCCGCTGCTCAAGGCCGATCGGCGCTTTCAAGCCACGGCTTGCGCCCCGGTGATTTCCACCAGCGAGCCGCACATGAAGGCCGCCTCGTCCGATGCGAGGAAGGCAACGAGGGCCGCCACCTCCTCCGGTCTGCCGATACGGCCATAGGGAACGAGCTTGTCGAGATCGGCGATCGTGCGGCCGGAGCGGGTGACGCCCGCTTCCAGCATCGGCGTGTGGATTTCGCCCGGGCAGACCGCATTGACGCGAACCTTGTCGGGCGCATAGTCGCGGGCAAGGTTCTGGGTGAAGGCGGCGACGGCCGCTTTCGTCGTATTGTAGGCGATGTGGTTCGGCGCGGGATAGAGCCCCCACTGAGAGGCAGTGTTGACGATCGCGCCGCCGCCGCCGGCGATCATATACGGCAGCGCCGCCCGGCAGAGATGAAACATCGAATCCAGGTTGACGGCGAAGCTCGTGCTCCAATCCTCGTCCGACAGCGACAGCAGATTTCCGCGCCGGTTGATGCCGGCATTGTTGACCAGCACGTCGAGCCGTCCCTTGATCGCAAAGGCTTTCTCGATGAGGTCGACGCAGTCGGGCTTGCGCGAGATGTCGGCCGCGATCGCAATTGCAGATCCGCCGACGGCCTCTATGCCGGCGGCGACGTCACCCGCCGCCCCGGCGTTCGCGTCCGTCACCACCACCAAGGCGCCCTCATCGGCCAGCCGCTTGCAGATGGCCGATCCGATGCCGCCTCCGCCGCCCGTCACGACGGCGACCTTGCCCAAAAATCTCTTCATAACGAACCTCTTCCCTTTGTCCTGACGCGATTGCGGATGCAATATCGCTGCCCGCTACCGCTGGAATTCCTCTACCTGATGTAGCTGCCGCCATTGACGTCGAATGTCGCGCCGTTGACCGATGCCTGCGACGGGCGAAGCAGGAAGGCCACCAGTTCGGCGATCTCGGCCGGCTCGGCCATCTCACCGATCGGGATATCGCCGACGGCAGCATCCTTGCCGTGCCTTGCCACAAAATCCTCGGCCATATCGGTTCGCACCCATCCCGGCGCGACGGAGACGGCGACCACACCGTCGCGGCCGAAGCTCCTCGCGATCGACTTGGTGAGATTGACCAGCGCCGCCTTCGTCGCCCCATAAGGCATGGCGTCGGCCGCGTAACCGCGCTGACCGGCGCGGCTGGCCATATTGACGATCCGCCCGCCGCCAAGTTGTTTGAAATGCACGAGCGCCTCTTTGCAGAGATCCGCCGCCGCAAAGAAGTTCACCTGAAACTCCTTCTGCCAGGCCGCTTGCCAATCGGCCGGATCGGCGTCGATCGAAATCTCGTTGCGGACCCCGGCATTGTTGACGACGGCATGGATCCGTCCCGCCGCCGAAAGCGCGTCGCGCCAAAGCGCAAAGGCGCCGTCCGGACTGGACAAATCAGCCTGAACGATCACGCCGTTTCCGCCGAGTTTGCCGAGCAGGGCTTCCGCGCGCTGCCTGTCGCGGCCGTAGTGGATGACCGGTCGCGCGCCTTCGGCCGAAAGGCGCTCGACGATGGCTGCACCGATTCCGCCGGATGCCCCGGTAACGAGGACAGTCTGGCCGATGAGTGGTTGAAGGTGAGACATTGCAGGCTCCTATCCGAGCAGGCCGACCTGCGGCCCCCATGTGTCAGAGAGCGCAAAGCCGGCGGCGAAGGGATCGTCGTCGGACATGCGCAGCTGCTCGCGACCATAGACATAGGCCCGGCCGGTTATTCTCGGCAACACGGCGCGGCGGCCGCCCACCTCGGTTTCGCCGATCGCCTCCGCCAAGAACTCGCCGCCAATGATCGACCGCGACGTCCTCGAGTCTCCGACGGCGACCTCGCCGCGAGCATAAAGGGTCGCCAGATTGGCCGAGCTGCCGGTGCCGCAGGGCGAGCGGTCGACGCGGCCGGGCTGCAGCGTCGTACAGGTCCTGACCGTCCCGTCAGCCTCGCGGCCGCGGAACATGACATAGGCGATCTCGTTGACGCCGGTTAAAACGGGATGGGCGACCGAGACCTGCCCGGCAAAAAGCGACTTGAGCTCGATGCCGGCCTCCGCCAGCAGCCGGGCATTGGCCGGCGCGATATCGAGGCCGAGCTGGTCGACATCGACCAGTGCATAATAGACGCCACCGAAGGCGACATCGACCTTGATGCGGCCCCACTTCGGCGTCTCCACCTCCCTGTCCAGCGCTTCGGCAAAACTCGGCACATTGTCGAGGCTGACCGACAGGCAGCGGCCGTCGCGACAGGCAGCGCGCGCGACGATCAGGCCGGCGGGCGTATCGAGGCGGACGATCGTCTCCGGCTCCGACATCGGCACCCGGCCGCTTTCGAGAAGGGCGGTGACCACGCAAATGCAGTTGCTGCCGGACATCGGGTGGGCGCGGTCGGCCTGCAGCACGATGAAGCCGGCGTCGGCATCGGCGCGGGTCGGCTCGACCAGCAGGTTCACCGACATGGCGACGCTGGCGCGCGGCTCGAAGGTGACGAAGCGGCGCAGACTGTCGTCGACCGTGTTGATGTGGTTCATCTTGTCGAGCATGGTCGCGCCCGGTATTTCGGGCGCTCCCGCCATGATGACCTTGCCGATCTCGCCCTGGCAGTGGACCTGCAGCAGGTCGAGGCTGCGGTTCCAGTTCATTCGGCCGCCTCCGGCTTGATGTACCAGCCCCAGGGATCCTCGCTGACGAAGCGGGTGATCTGCTTGGTCTCGAGATAGTTGTCGAGGCCCCAGCGGCCAAGCTCGCGGCCGATGCCGGATTCCTTGTAGCCGCCCCAGGGCGCCTCGGTGAAGGTCGGCTGCGAGCAATTGATCCAGACGATTCCGGCGCGGAAGGCGGCCGCGACGCGCTCGGCCCGGATGTCGTCTTTCGACATGACGGCGGCGGCGAGGCCGAAGCGGGAATCATTGGCGAGTTCGATCGCCTCTTCTTCGGTCTTGAACGGCCGGATGCAGACGACAGGCCCAAAGATCTCCTCCACCCAGGCGGCGCTGTCGAGCGGAACCTCGGTCAGAACGGTCGGCTGGAGATAATAGCCCTTGTCGAATCCTTCCGGGCGGGCTCCGCCGCAGGCGACCGTCGCACCCGCCTGCCGCGCCGCCTCGATCGCCGCGACGACCTGCTCGTGCTGGCGCTTGGAAACCAGCGGCCCCAGGAGAACGCCCTCGTCCAGGCCGTTGCCGATCTTGATCTTCTTCGTTTCCTCGATCAGCCGCGCGAGCAGCCGCTCGTAGATGGCGTCCTGCACGAGGACCCGCGATGTCGCCGAGCAGACCTGGCCTTGATTCCAGAAGATGCCGAACATGATCCATTCGACGGCCTTGTCGATATCGGCGTCCTCGAAGACGACGAAAGGCGACTTGCCGCCGAGTTCGAGGCTGACCCGCTTGATGTCGCGGGCGGCCGCCGCCATGATCTTCGAGCCGACCGGCCCCGAGCCGGTAAAAGCGAGCTTGTCGACTTGTTTATGATCGATGATCGCCTGGCCGGCGACCGAGCCGGCACCGGTCAAAATATTGAGTACGCCGGGCGGCAACCCGGCTTCGTCGGCAACCGCCGCCAGTTCAAGCGCCGTCAGCGATGTCAGCTCGGCGGGCTTCAGCACCACCGTGCAGCCGGCGGCCAGTGCCGGGGCGACCTTCCATGCCGCCATCAACAGCGGATAGTTCCAGGGGATAATCGCGCCGGCGACACCGAGCGGCTCGCGCACCGCCTTGGAGGTAAAGCGCTGATCGGGAAGCGCGATCGTCTCCTCGGGATTGTTGTCGAGCTGTTCGGCGAGACCCGCGTAGAAATCGAAGCAGCCGGCGGCGTCGGCGACGTCCCAATCGGCCTCGGGGAACGGCTTGCCGTTGTCGAGGACTTCGAGGCGGGCGATCTCGGCCTGGCGGGCGCGGATGCCATCGGCGATGGCCCGGAGATATCGGGCGCGCTGAGCGCCCGTCAACTTCGGCCAGCCGTCCTTGTCGAAGGCGCGGCGCGCTGCCTTGACGGCAAGGTCGACATCTTCGGCCGTTGCGGCGCCGATCGTCTGGATCACCTCTTCCGTTGCCGGGTTCGTCACCGTGCAGGTGCCGCCCTTGACCGGCTTCACCCACTGTCCATCAATGTAGAGTTCGCTTCGCATGTTCACTCCCTTTTGCCTTGCGTCAGCGCCGCGCTTAGAAGCGGTCGACGCGATAAGGTTTCATGTCCACGGGCG
The DNA here is from genome assembly GCF_002531955.1 of Rhizobium sp. M10. Classification (NCBI taxonomy): domain Bacteria; kingdom Pseudomonadati; phylum Pseudomonadota; class Alphaproteobacteria; order Hyphomicrobiales; family Rhizobiaceae; genus Rhizobium; species Rhizobium sp. M10. The sequence continues at coordinate 142,484 of NZ_NWTA01000011.1, forward strand.
GCTGGACGCCCGTAACGAGGTCGGCCATCAAGCGGCCGGTCGTGGCGGCATAAGTCAGACCGAGATGCCCATGACCCGTCGCGTACCAGACGTTGCGGCGCTTGGCGGATGGCCCCATGACCGGTACGGTGTCGGGCAGTGCCGGGCGGTGCCCCATCCATTCCGTCGCGCCTTCGGCCTTCAGCTCCGGCAACGCTTCTCGAGCGCGCTTCACCAGGATCTTTGCGCGCCGATAATCCGGCGGCGCGTCGAGGCCGGCCATTTCGACCGTCCCGCCGACACGGATGCCGCCTGCCGTCGGCGTCACCATGAAGGCGCGCGCCGGCCAGATGATCGAATGGCGCATCGAAATGCCGGGTTCCATGATCTGCGTGTGGTAGCCGCGTTCGGTTTCGAGCGGGATAGGCTCCAGCAGCAGGGCGGAAAGCCTCGCGGTGAAGGCGCCGGCCGCAAGCACCACCTTATCGGCCGCGACACTGCGCCCATCCGCCAGGCGGAGGGCCGAGACGCCGGCCTCGCTTTGCTCGAAACCGGCGACATCGCCTTGAATCATCCTGCCGCCGAGCGCCTGGAACTTTTCGGCAAGAGCGAGGACGAGCTTGTGCGGATCGGTGATCGACCGATTGTCGGGAAGGAGCACGGCCTTGCCGATCTTCGTGGTCAAGGCCGGCTCGAGATCCCGGATGGCATTGCCGCCGAGAATTTCGTGCCGGAAGCCGAAGCGCTCCAGGATGTCGATATGCTCGCGATCGGCCCTGAACTCGGCTTCGTCGGTATAAAGGCTCAGGCACCCCTCGGCCGTCAGCATATGCGTCAGCCCGGTCTCCTTCAGCAGCGCATCCAGGTCTTGGTAGACGCGCCGGCAGAGCACGGCACCGGCCGCCTCCAATTCCCTCAATTTTGAGGGGCGGCTGGCAGCCAGGAATCTCAGGAACCACGGCACGAGTTTCGGCAGGTAGCCGGGCCGGATGCGCACCGGCCCTTCCGGGTCGAGCAGCCATTTCGGCATCTGCGCCCAGATGCCGGGGCGCGAGGCCGGCATGAATTCGGTGACGGCGATGCTCGCCATATTACCGTAGGAGACGCCCATGCCGGGGGCCGCCCTGTCGAGCAGGGTGACGTTGTTCCCCCGGCGCTGGAGTTCATAGGCGATGGTGGCGCCGATAATGCCGGCGCCGACGATCACGATGGATGACACGGCGAACCTCGTAAATTCAGAGATCCCGGGGCGGTTCGGCCGCCCCGGCCTGTTCCTGCTACCAGTTGAGGATCGGCTCCATCGCCGCCCTGAACTCGGCCTTTTCCTCCGAGGTCAGCTCGCCGAGCGGCGCGCGGCACGTGCCCACGGGCAAGCCCTGAAGCTCGCAGCCATACTTGATCTTCTGCACGAACTTCCCGCTCTCCAGGATGTTCATCGCCCGATAGAGGGTTTTCATCATCTCGCGGGCCTTGCCCAGCTCTCCCGCCTTGTAGGTTCGGTCGAGATCGCAGCAGGCCTTGGCCATGCAGTTGGAGGGGCCGCAGATCCAGCTTTCCGCGCCCCAGAACATGAAGTCGAGCGCGATATCGTCCGAGCCGCTGACGAGCTGGATCTTGCCCTCATAGCGGCTGGCGATGTCGATGGCGCGCTGCAATACGCCCGAGCTTTCCTTGATGCCGATCACCCGCGAATTATCGGCAAAATGATCCATCAGCTCGAAGCTGATGTCTGAACCATCCTTAGCCGGATAGGAATAGAGGACGAGGTTCACATCGACGGCCCCGAGCACGGTTTCATAGTGCCTGATTAGTTCCGCCTGGGTCGGACGGGTATAAAAGGGCGGTGCCAGCAGAACGGTGTCATAGCCGATATCTCTGGCGAGCGCCGTCTGCTCGATCACCTCGCGGGTCGCGGGCGCATTGGTGCCGGCGATCAGGATTTCGCCGGGCCTGGCAAACTCCTTGACGAACTGCAGCACGTCACGGCGCTCTTCCCTGGACTGGCTGAAATATTCGCCGGTCGAGCCGTTCGGCACCCAGCCGGTGACGCCTGCCTCGCGCAGATGCGTCAGAAGCTTCTCGAACGCCTTGAAGTCGATCTTGTTGTTCGCGTCGAAGGGTGTGATGAGGGCGGGCATGACGCCGGAAAGTTTCATGGGATGTCTCCTGTCCTGGGAACGACGGTTTTCAGATTGCGAGCTTCTTGAGGATGCGTCCCTCGATGAGGGAGACCGCCCGCGTGAGCGGGAAGGCGATGACGAAATAGATCAGGGCGACGACCGTCAGCACTTCGACGGGACGGGCGGTATTGTTGGAAATGTTCTGGCCGACGAACATCAGGTCCGCCATGCCGACGGCGGAGACGAGCGCGCTTTCCTTGAACAGGCTGACGCAGTTCGACAGCAGCGTCGGGATGGCCCGCAGCACCGCCTGCGGCAGCACGACGTTGACGACCTGAACCCTCTGCGGCAGGCCGAGGGCGACGCAGGCATCAAGCTGCTCCCGGCCGATGGATTTGAGGCTGGCGCGGAAGGTTTCGCTGGTGATCGCTCCCATGTAGAGCGTCAGCGCAATGACGCCCGAGGTCAGGTTCGAGAGCTCGACGCCGAGGATCAGCGGCAGGCAGAAGAAAATCCAGAAGAGCTGGATGAGCACCGGCGTGCCGCGGAAGAATTCGACGTAGACGCCCGCGACGGCGCGAAGGACGATGTTGCGGGACGTGCGGGCAAGGCCGACGAGGAAGCCGAGGGAGCATCCGAGCACGATGCAGATGATCGTCAGCTTGATCGTCATCCACAGGCCGAGCAGCAGCGCGTTTTCGAAGCGCAGCAGGATCGAGAAGTCGAGCGTCATCATGCTGGCCTCCTAGCTGACGAGGATCTGGCGGCGGCGTTCGAGCAGGCCGACGATCTGGGTTATCGGGAAGGACACGGCGAAATAAATGAGAGCGACAACCGTGAAGGTCTCGATCGGGCGATAGGTTTCCGTCGCCAGCGTCTTGCCCTGGTACATCAGGTCCTGGATCGCCACGATCGCGACCAGCGCGCTCTGCTGGAAGATGACGATGCCGTTGGTCAGAAGCACCGGAATGGAAGCGCGGAACGCCGTCGGGAAGACGATGTAGAGCACCCGCTGCAGCGGATTGAGACCGAGCGCGATGCCGGCGTCGAGCTGCTCGCGCGGCACTGCCTGGATCGAGGCCCGATAGGCCTCGGCATTGAACGCCATCAGATTGAGCCCGAGGGCCATGATGCCCATCGTCATCGGATCGAGGAAGACGTCGAACAGCATCGGCACGCAGTAGAAGATCCAGACGATCTGGACGATAGCAGGCGTGCAGCGGAAGAATTCGACGAACAGCATGAACGGCAGCCGCACGATCTTGATCGGGCTCATGATCAGCAGGGCCAATCCGAAGCCTAGAACGATGCCGATGACGTTCGCAGCCGCCGTCAGCTGCAGCGAAACCCACAGCCCCTGCAGAAGCGGGGCGATGGAGACCGCGTTGAAATCGAACGTGTAGTTCATCTGTGCCCCCTACTGCTTGATGTGGAAGACGCGGTCGATGAATTCCTTGGTGCGTTCCTCGCGCGGAGCGCCGAGCACCTGCTCGGGCGGGCCGTCCTCGACGACCACGCCGCCGGCACAGAAGATGACGCGCGACGCGATGTTCTTGGCGAACCACATGTCGTGGGTGACGATCATCATCGGCATGTCCTGGGCGGCGAGCTGCAGGATCACCTGTTCGACCTCGCTGACGAGCTCCGGGTCGAGCGCCGAGGTGACCTCGTCGAACAGCATCAGCTTCGGATCGAGCATCAATGCGCGGGCGATGGCGACGCGCTGCTTCTGGCCGCCGGAAAGCTGTGCCGGATAGGCATTGGCCTTGGCGCCGAGCCCGAAGCGCTCGAGCAGAGCCTGGGCGCGGGCGGTCGCCTTCGACTTGCTTTCTCCGCGCACTTTGCAGGGCGCGAGGATCAGGTTCTGAATGACGCTCAGATGTGGAAACAGCGTATAGTGCTGAAAGACCATGCCGATCGAGCGGCGGACATTGGTGTCGATCTGGGTCTTCCTGGCAGCGCCGTCGGAAGAAATATAGGCCTTGCCATCAAAACTGATCGAGCCGCTGTCGATCTGCTCCAAGCCCATCATCACCCGAAGCAGCGTGCTTTTGCCGCCGCCGCTCGGACCGATGACGACGACGCGTTCGCCGGGCTTCATTTCGATGTCGATGCCTTTCAGCACCTGGATTGCGCCGCCGCCATAGCTTTTGTGGAGCGCCTGCATTTTCACGAGGGGAAGGCTGAAGGACGTGGTCATGGCCAATCTCCGATGATCGAAGCTTGAAAGGGCCGGGGGGATCCTCGCACCGGCCCCGGCGAGGTTACTTCGCGCCCTTGAGGACTTCGTCGACGGCTTTGCGGATCAGCTCGTCGACATGGCCGGTGGCGACCCTCTCTTCGAGGAAGATATTGATCACTTCGACGTCGGCGGCCGAAAGCTGATGCGGCAGGCCGAAAGCGACACCCTGCTTGGCAAGGGCCGGCGTCGGGTTGAGCGCAACCGCCCAATCCGGGTTCGACTGGGTGAAGAGCTGGTTGGTGTCGGAGGCGTCGACCAGGATGTCGGCGCGCTTCGAGGTGACCGCCAGGCGGGTCTCGTCGTTGCCGGGCAGGCGCATGATCGTGGCGTTCTTGACCGCTGCGGAAATGGCCTTGTCCTGGGCCGTGCCTGACATGACCGCAAGAGTTACGCCCGCCTTGTCGATATCGGCCACCGAAGCGGCGCCGGCCGCGATCTTCGGATTGTTTTTATTGTAGGCGAGCGAGATCTGGTACTCCATCGCCGGGATCGAGAACTGCACGGCCATGGCGCGCGCCGGCGTCCGGTTGAGCGCGAGCGACAGATCCCATTTGCCCGCCTGCAGACCGGCGACGATATTGTCCCAGGTCGTATCGACAAATTCAGGCTTCACCTTGAGGACGTCGGCAAATTCCTTGCAGAGATCGGCGAAGAAGCCGGTGTACTCGCCCGTCGCCGGATCGCGCATGACATAGGGCGGCGCGACAGCCGCGCCACAACGCAAGGCGCCGGCCTTCTGCACGCCCTGCCAATATCCCTCGGCGGTCTGGGCTTGGGCGGCGGTTGCGGAAAGACCTGCCATCAGGGCGAGCGCGGGCATCGCCCGCAGGGCGGACGTTATCAAAGAAAGCATTGGGCATTCCTCTTTTGTTGTGCGCGAAGCGCGCGGTTCCACTCGTCGGCTCTGGCCGTTTCTGTTGTTTTCTTGTCGGCTGCGTGTCGACTGGCAAGAATATGTCAACAGCGTGTCGACAAAGTCAAGCGGAAAAATTACATTGCCGACACGCTGTTTTTCTGGCCCAATGGACCCGGCGTCGAGAGAAAGGGACTTAAGTGTCTGAAGAATCGGAAGTGAAACGCATCCGCGGGACCGGCTGGAAAAGCGTCTATGAAACGCTGCGCAACGAGATTCTGTCGCTCGCCCTGCCGCCCGGTCAGCTTCTCGACGAGATGACGCTGGCCGAACGTTTCGACATGTCGCGTTCGCCGGTGCGCGAAGCGCTGATCCGGCTCGGCGCCGACGAGCTGGTGGTGACGCTTTCCAACCGCAGCACGATCGTCGCGCCGATCGAAGTGGCGACCTTTCCGAAATATGTCGAGGCGCTCGACATCGCCCAGCGGATGAATACGCGGCTTGCCGCGGCACTGAGGACGGAAGCCGATCTGAAGATCATCGCCAAACGGCTGAAGTCGTTTGAGGCTGCGGTCAAGACAGGCAATCATCTCGCCATGTCGGAAGCCAACAAGGAATTCCACATGGCAATCGCCCATGCCGGAAAAAATCAGTATCTGGCCTCATTCTACGAGAAGCTTTTGTCGCAGGGCCAGCGCATGCTGCACCTGCATTTCGAATATCTGGAGCGGACGCACGAAGGCTATCTGCTGACCGACGAGCACACGCTGATGCTCGACGCCATCAGGGAGAAGAACGTGGATCTGGCCGACGAGCTCGCCCACGCCCATACGCGCCAGTTCCAGGATAATTTCATCAACTTCATGCGCGAGAACTACACGACGGATGTCGCGCTGGGACCGTTGCGGGCTGCGGAGTAACGACGTGATGGTCAACAGCATTGGATTCGTCGGCACCGGCGCGATCACCGAAGCGATGGTTCGCGGGCTTCTGTCCGCACCGGCCTACGCCTCCGAGATCCACGTATCGCCGCGGAGCGCGCACATTGCCGCGACATTGGCCCAGGAGTTCACCGCCGTCAGGATTGCCGGGGACAACCAGACTGTCGTCGATCGCAGCGACATGGTGTTCCTGGCGATCCGGCCGCAGATCGCCGAGGAGGTCGTACGGGCGCTTTCGTTCAGAACCGGCCAGGTGGTCGTCAGCCTCGTCGCAGCAACCGAACGCCAGGCTCTTCTCGATTGGATCGGTGCCGACGTGCACCTCGTCCAGGCTATCCCCCTGCCCTTCGTCGCGCAGCGGCAAGGCGTCACCGCCATCCTCCCGCCCGATGCCGCCGTCGCGGCGCTGTTCGACACGCTCGGAACCGCCGTCCAGTGCCAGTCGAAAAAGGAATATGATCTGCTCGCGGCGGCGAGCGCAATGATGTCGACCTATTTCGGCATCATGGAAACCACAGCCGTCTGGCTGGAAAAAAGCGGCCTCGAACGGCCGAAAGCAAATGCCTACATCGCGCCGCTTTTCGCAAGCCTAGCGCAGAAGGCCAACAGCCCAGGCACAGAGCCGTTCAGCGCGCTAAGCCGCGAATTCGCCACCAAGGGCGGATTGAACGAGCAGGTTCTTTCCGACGTCGACAAGAAGGGCGGCCTTGCCGCGCTGACCGCAGCGCTCGACGGCGTGCTCGCCCGTATCGAGGGCCGCAGCAGCTGAAGCGCATGCACCCTAAGCGAAAATCCCTGACCGTCCTTTTCACAGTCGCCGCGATTTTGAACCAGACGATTTTGGCGCGCGCCGAAGCGGTGGCGCGACCGACCATTTCCGCCATCATTCTCTCCGTCTCACCTCGGACCGTCCGTTGGGCCACCGTCCACATGGCTCCCGATCCCGGGGAAGACGATCCCTATTACCACGTCGAGGTGATCGAGAAGGAGCGACGCGCGCCGCCGTGGCAATTCAAACGGCTTGCCACCCATGTCGTGGTCACGGCCGATGCGTTGAACAGGAGCCGCTCGCGACAAAAAGCCAGGAGCTATTTTTACAAGGATATCGAATTCCGGATCGCCTACCAGAACTGGCGCGTGCAGCCTCGCCCGCAGCGGGAGGCGGGTGTTTGCCGCACGACCATCCTCGAATGCGTCGGCATCGCCGGCAAGCGTGACTGATTCCGCTCCACCAACGAAAATTCGCGGTTGCAAAAATCGAAGAAATGCAATTTAGCTCTGGCGATGAGTCAGAAAACTACTTTTGCTAGAGAAAATATCCTCGCCCGGCCCCCGGCGGCGGGGTGGCCGAATGTCTCCGGCCTGCCGGCTCCGGCCGATCCCGATCGCGTCACCCCCAATTAGCTGATCTGACGAACCGTGACGTCCCGGCCGCTCTGCGAGCAGAGCGCGGCGGGGCATATTCCATGAATTTCCCCGCATCTACTTTCAACACAAGGACATCTCCATGAAGCCTATGCGCAATTTCCACCTGATGATGGCAAGCACCGCGTTCCTGACGCTGGCCGGCCCGGCGCTCGCCCTCGACGGCGCGGATATGATGAAGAAACTCAGCGCCGCAACCAATGCCGGCGGCACGGTCATCACCTTCGAGAAAGCCGAAGTCGACGGCGACACGGTGACGGCAACAGGCGTCCAGGTGGGATTTGCGAGCCTGCCCGGCGACACGCTGAAGATCGGCGACCTTACGTTCGAGGGCGTCGAAGAAAAAGAAGGCGGCGCCTATTACGCCAAGACCCTTTCCTTCCCGGATGTCGACGTCAGCCAGGAGGGAGGACGCTTTTCCGCCAAGGAGATTCTGTTCACCGGCCTGACGATTCCCGCCAATGCGACCGGCGAGACGCTGGACGATATCCTCCTCTATGAAACCGCCAGCACCGGGCCGATCGCGCTCAACATCAAGGGCAAGGATGTGCTTGCGATCGAAGGCGTCGAGGCAAACATGGGGCGCCAGGACGGCGGCTTTGCCTACGACGCCAACGTCGCCGGCTTCAAGGCCGACCTGTCGCAAGTCGAGGACGCGGCTGCGAAGGAGGCCATCGAGAAGCTCGGACTGACGACGCTCGACGGCACCATGACGATGAAGGGAAGCTGGGAAGTCGAAAGCGGCAAGGTTGTCCTCGACGAATATGCTTTCGATTTCAAGAATGTCGGCCGGCTGAACTTCGCCGTCGATTTCTCCGGTTATACGCTCGGCTTCATCAAGTCGCTGCAGGAGGCGGTCAAGACAGCCGAAGCCAATCCGAACAAGGAAGAGGCCAACCAGGCCGCCGGACTTGCGATGATGGGGCTGATGCAGCAGCTGACGTTCAACAGCGCCTCGATCCGCTTCGACGACGCCTCGATCACCAAAAAGGCGCTCGACTATGCCGGCGCCAAGCAGGGCGTCACGGGCGACGAACTGGCACAATCGCTGAAGGCGCTGGTTCCGATGATGATGGCGCAACTCAACATGCCGGAACTGCAAAACCAGATATCGGCGGCTCTCAACACCTATCTCGACGGGCCGAAGAGCCTGACGATCAGTGCCGCGCCGGAAAAGCCCGTTCCCGTGCCGATGATTGTCGGTGCTGCCATGGGTGCGCCGAACACCATTCCTACGGTGCTCGGCGTCAAGGTATCGGCGAACGACTAAATCGAGATCAACTGCCGGAGGCGGGTCCTTACCGATCCGCCTTCGGGATCATCTTTCCGAAACCACTGCGCGCATTTTCTGAAATTGCGTTAAAACGTCGGCGGCGTGCAGGCGCTGATAACCTCGCAGGGCACCGGTCCGACGCAGCGGAACCGATGCGGGCGCCGACTTTCGAAATAATAAGCGTCCCCCGGCCCAAGGATACGCCGCTCGTCGTCGACCGTGACCTCGAGTCTTCCCGAGAGCACGATCCCGCCCTCCTCCCCTTCGTGAACAAGGGGAATTTTTCCGGTGTCGGCACCCGGCTGGTAGCATTCCTTCAGTATCTGCAGGCTGCGCCCGAACAGGGTTTCACCGACTTGCTTGTAGGAAATGGCGCCCTTGCCGATCTCCACCAGCTCCTCGGCGGCGTAGAAGGCCTTTTTCGGACGCTCCGGTTCGAAGGCGAAGAATTCCGCCAGCCCGATCGGAATGCCGTCGAGAATTCGCTTCAGCGCTCCGACCGAAGGGTTGGAGGCGTTCGATTCGATCAGCGAGATCGTCGAGTTCGGCACACCGGTGCGTTTGGCGAGCTCACGCTGGGAAAGCTTGTGGGCGATGCGCAGGTGGCGAAGGCGGCTGCCGATGTCGACTGACATGATGGATCCGTTTGCGTTGTCCAGAATACCCCAAAATCTATCTTCTTCACTGTTCAATTTCAATAACTTGCATCGGCATAGAAAAGGACTTGTTTGAAGGATAGAAATTGCCATTCTCCAGGCGATTTCAAAGGAGGCCAGGATGGACCAGATCAGCAAGACGAACGCGCCCGTACTCGAAAATTTCTGGATGCCGTTCACCGCCAACCGGCAATTCAAGGCCGCGCCGCGCCTGCTGGCCGCTGCCGAAGGGATGTATTACACCGACGTCGATGGAAACCGGGTGCTGGACGGCACGGCCGGGCTCTGGTGCTGCAACGCCGGTCACGGCCGCAGGAAGATCGCCCAGGCGGTCGAGCGGCAGCTTGCCACGCTCGACTATGCGCCGACCTTCCAGATGGGGCATCCGATCGCCTTCGACTTCGCCGCAAAACTCGCCGCCAACGCACCGGGCGGGGCTGACGCCAAGCTCGACCGGGTCTTTTTCACCGGCTCGGGCTCGGAATCGGTCGACACGGCTCTGAAGATCGCCATCGCCTACCAGCGCGCGATCGGCCAGGGCACGCGCACCCGGATCATCGGCCGCGAAAAAGGCTATCACGGCGTCGGCTTCGGCGGCATTTCCGTCGGCGGTCTCGTCAACAATCGGCGCGTCTTCCCGCAGATCCCGGCCGATCACATGCGCCATACGCTCGATATCGAGCGCAACGCGTTTTCGAAGGGGCTGCCCGCCCATGGCGTCGAACTGGCGGATGATCTCGAGCGCCTCGTGCAACTGCACGGCGCCGAAACCATCGCAGCCGTCATCGTCGAGCCGATGTCGGGATCGGCCGGTGTTGTCCTGCCGCCGAAGGGTTATCTGGAAAAGCTGCGCGCCACTGCCGACAAGTACGGCATCCTGCTGATCTTTGATGAGGTCATCACCGGCTTCGGCCGTCTCGGCACGCCTTTCGCCGTGGATTACTTCGGCGTCGCGCCCGATCTCGTCACCACGGCGAAGGGCCTCACCAACGGCGCCGTTCCCATGGGCGCGGTCTTTGCCAGCCGCAAGGTCTATGACGGGCTGATGGTCGGACCGGAAAATGCGATCGAGCTCTTCCACGGCTATACCTATTCCGGCCACCCCGTCGCCTGCGCCGCCGGGCTCGCAACCCTCGAAATTTACGAGGAGGAAAGCCTGCTGACGCGCGCAGCCGAGCTGGCCGACTATTGGCAAGACGCCCTCCACTCTCTGAAAGGCCTCGCGCACGTCACCGACATCCGCAACCTCGGACTGGTCGGCGCGGTCGAATTGGCGCCGCGTGACGGCGCTCCCGGAACACGGGCCTACGACATCTTCGTCGACTGCTTCAACAAGGGACTGCTGATCCGCGTGACCGGCGACATTATCGCCCTGTCTCCACCGCTGATCATCGAGAAGGACCAGATCGACACGCTGGTCTCGACGCTTGCCGATTCCCTGAAACGCGCGGCTTAAACCGCGCGCCGTTCGAAACCTTACGACGGAAAGCAACAGCTCCGGCATGCGCCGGAGCGATAAGAACCCATGCTCCGCAATGCACGAGGTCGAGACGTAAACATTTATTAACCCGTCGCACCCCAAAATCTGGGTTAAACGTTAACGCAACAGCGAGTCGGGGGACCGATGGGGTGCGTATCAATTGAAAGCCTTTGCCGCTTCAGAAACCTCTCCGAGGTTCCGTCCCATCGGCAATTGCGCAACAGCGAACTGCTGGAACAACTGAGAAAGGCCGTCGATTTCCGCTACATCGCTATCGGCGGGCTGGATCTCGAGGGATATCGGATCGGACGGGGCTGCTCCATCGATACGGATATGCCGCCCGCCTATATCGACAGCTACTTTGGCGAAAAACTCGGTCTGTCTGACCCGCTTGTCGTTCAGTCTCTTCACAGAACGACACCGCTGACGGAAGAAGAAGCCTTCGCGATCATGGCCCCGTCACAACGCTTGCGGTATCTGTTGCGATCCTATGGTATTGGGCAACGGGTGCAGATCCCGCTGTCCAGGCATGGCGTTGTCTATGGCGGCGTCTGCTTCACCCGAGAAAAACCGTTCAAGGCAAGCGAGCTGGAATTGCTTGTCTTCTTTTCCGAACCTTTGCATCGGGCAATCACCAAACCGCTGATGGACCGTTTTGCGGCCGGCGCCCTTCGCCTGACCAGCGGCGAACTGCGCTGCCTTGAACTCGCGGGAAAAGGGCTGACGAGCGAGGAGATCGCCGATGCGTCCGACTACCGCACCGAGACCATCAACAGCTATCTGAAGAGTGCGACGAAGAAGCTCGGGGCGGCCAATCGCGCCCATGCGATCGCCGAAGCGATCCGCCGTCAGCTCATAAGCTGAGACTGGGCACTCCCGAATCATGACATGGCTCGGAGAATCGGGGCCGCCTGTTGCTGTTTTGAGGTACGCGGCAGCGGGTTGCTCAAGGCTGCTTCGTTCAAAAAATCGCAGAGCGTATCCAGATACCGAAAAATTTGACGAAATCCATTTCATGAGCCGGCTTGGTTAACCGCAAATAAACCAACTATCCCAAATTTGGGGTCATCGATCAGGCGGGTGGACGCCGAGTTCCGACATGACGGCGGGCTTCGATGTGATTGAGGCACGTGCCCAATCACGGTTTCCAGTCTTGAGGTCAAGAATGTCGAGTCATTCCCATATGCATGCCAGCAGCAATCCCGCCCACGGTTACGACAGCGGAGCCGCCAAAACCAAAAGCCGCAGCGTCGAACGCCGTCTCGATTTCATGCAGCTCGACCAACAGGGGCGCGCCGGCATCCGCGCCCTGAAGACGCTGATCGAACGCGAGCTGCCGCACGGGCTGGACAAATTCTACGCGCAGCTTCGTAAGAGCCCGGAAGTCAGCCGTTTCTTTTCGACGGAGGAGAACATCGCGCGGGCAAAGGGCGCGCAGGCGGGCCATTGGGTCAATATCGCCGACGGCAATTTCAACGAGGATTACGTCGCCAAGGTCAAGACGATCGGAACCGTTCACGCCCGCATCGGGCTGGAACCGCAATGGTATATCGGCGGCTACGCCATCATTCTCGACCATCTGATCAACAGCGCCGTCGAGGAGATCTTCCCGAAGGGCGGGGTGTTCTCGAAAAAGACGATGAAGCCGGCCGATTTCGGCAAGGCGCTGGCGAGCCTCGTCAAAGCCGTCATGCTGGACATGGATCTCGCCATTTCCGTCTATATCGACGAGGCCGAAGTCGCCAAGCAGAAGGCACAGGCGGACGCGATCGAGGCGGAACGGCAGCTCGTCTGCTCCACCTTCGGCAAGGCCATGGCGGCCATTGCCGCCAAGGACGTCAGCTATCGGATCGACGACGATCTGCCGGCGGCCTATCACGCCTTGCGCGACGATTTTAACAATGCGCTGAAACAGCTGTCGACGACCATCGAACAGATCAGCGGAGCGGCCTCCCAGATTAATGCCGGATCGCAGGAAATCCGTTCCGCTGCCGACGATCTCGCCAAGCGCACCGAGCAGCAGGCCGCGTCGATCGAGGAAACGGCCGCGGCACTCGAAGAGATCACCACCACCGTGAAAGACTCCAGCCGGCGCGCCGAAGAGGCCGGCCAGCTGGTTGCCAAGGCCCGCATCGGCGCCGAAAAATCGGGGCAGATCGTCCAGCAGGCGGTCGCCGCAATGGGGGCAATCGACAGTTCGTCGCGGGAAATCTCCAATATTATCGGCGTCATCGATGAGATCGCCTTCCAGACCAATCTTCTCGCGCTGAATGCCGGCGTCGAGGCCGCCCGCGCGGGAGAGGCAGGAAAGGGCTTCGCCGTCGTCGCCCAGGAGGTTCGTGAACTGGCGCAACGGTCTGCCAAGGCGGCGAAAGAGATCAAGGGGCTGATCAACAATTCGGGCGAGCAGGTAAGAGCCGGCGTTTCCCTGGTTGGGCAGACCGGCGAGACGCTGACGGTGATCGTCGACGAGGTCCAGGAGATCGACCGGCACATCGGCGCCATCGTCAGGGCGTCGAGCGAGCAGGCAACGGCGCTCCACGAGATCAACACCGCCGTCAATGCCATGGATCAGGGTACCCAGCAAAACGCCGCCATGGTCGAACAATCCACCGCCGCCAGCCACGGCCTGGTTCGCGAGGTCGGCCATATCGCTCAGATGCTCAGCGCGTTCAACATCGGAAAATCCGCAGCGTCCCAGATACGTCCGGCCAGGCAGGGAACCGGGTCCGCAACGGCTGAATCACCGGCGCGCGCATTGCGGGCGAAACTCGGCGCCGCCTATCCGAGCCATGGCAACACCGCCATCGCGAGCAGCGAATGGGAGGAATTCTGACGCTGCCGGCCGGTCCCCGGCCGTAGCACGCTGAAGAACCCACGCAGCTGACGCGAAACACATGATGCCCATGACCACCGCCGGACACGCGGCTGGTCATGGGCGCCTCGCCTCGATCAACCCCTCAGCGTCTGCGACGGCAGCTCACCGAAACGCTTCTTGTATTCGGCGGCAAAACGCCCGAGATGGGTAAATCCCCATCTGAGCGCGATATCGGCGACGGCCTGCTTCGCACCGGATTCGAGCAGGTCGCGATGGGCAGCGACCATCCGGATTTCGTGGAGGTAGCCGATCGGAGTGGTATTCCTGAACTGCCGGAAACCCTGCTGCAAAGTCCGAATGCTGACCTTGGCTGCCGTCGCAATCTCGCTGAGCGAGATCGGTTCGGCGATGTGCGCGTGCATGAAATCGATGGCCCATTTTACATGGCGTGGAGCCGGCGCCGGTGCAGGAAGCGCCAGCTCGTTCGAATAGCGATGCGGAAAGTTCTCGAGAAGCAGATAGATCGTCGCGTCGCAGAGCGCGCTGACGGCCAGCGGCGACTCCTGCAACAGCCCGCCCCCGCCAAGTCCGCGATGCAGGTTCGTAACGAGATGTTGCAACAACAGCCCCGGGCCGGTCGTCAGATCGATATGGGGATGAAAATCGGCGTCACCGGTGATCGTTCGTTCGAACATATGTGTGAGGTGCCCGTTGATCCTCGCCTGATCGACGAACAAGCCGAGATGGCGGCGACGGCCGAGCAGGCGGGCGCCGGTGGCGCGACCTGCTCCCAGAATGGCGCCGCGACCGGGAACTGAATGGATCGGCTCCTGCCCGTCACCGAAGACCGCATCTCCCTCCACCGGCAGGAATATGATCACCTTGCTGTTCGGCGCCTCCCGCCTGAGCGAGATCGCGCCCTCATAGGCGCAATCGGCTATGGCCAGATCTCCCGCCGAGACGAAATTGCAGCGATATGCGATGGAGGCATTGGCTTGCGCCGCAGCCTTGATCGGAGAGGTCGAGGTCGACAATATTTCCGAGAGGGCATCCGGGTCCGTTCCGCTGTATGCCGTTTCCGAAAAGATCGGGCTCTGCGCCGCCGGATGGTGGAGGAAGCCGCCAGCGGCATGTACCTCGGAATTAACGGACATTCACGACCTCGAGTTGAATTCCTGCGAGTAATAATCGATTCCCGTAGATAAACGCTTCTCTTTTTGCGTTCTCTCGTTTGGATTTCAGGCGTAGCGACTGATCGCAAGATCCCGCGCGTCGATCTCAGGCGTGCGGGCGCCGACGAGGTCGCTGATCAGCCTTGCCGAGCCGGTGCTCATGGTCCAGCCGAGCGTGCCGTGACCGGTATTGAGGAAGAGGCCGACGATCTTCGTCGGACCGATGACCGGCGTGCCATCCGGAGTCATCGGGCGCAGACCCGACCAGAAGGAAGCCTTGGACACATCGCCGCCGGGAAAGAGATCGGTGACGGAATGTTCCAGCGTGCCGCGGCGGGCGAGGCCGAGATCGTTGGTATAGCCTGATATTTCGGCCATGCCGCCGACGCGGATGCGGTCGCCGAGCCGGGTGATGGCGATCTTGTAGGTTTCGTCCATGACGGTCGATTCCGGCGCGCGCGACGTGTCGGTGATCGGGATGGTGAGCGAATAGCCCTTGACCGGATAGACCGGCAGGCTAATGCCGAACGGCTTGAGCAGCAGCGGCGAATAGCTGCCGAGCGCAACCACCACCGCGTCCGCGCTCATCCGTTCGCGCTCGCGATCGGTGATGATCCCGCGCACCCGGCCGGCTTCGACGTCCAGGGCCTTGATCGTCGTGCCATAGGCGAAGCGGACGCCGAGCGCCTCGGCTTTGGCGGCCAGCGCATTGGTGAATTTGAAACAGTCGCCGGTCTCGTCCTTCGGCGTCAGAAGGCCGCCGACGATCTTGTCGCGCACGTGCCTCAGCGCCGGCTCGACACGAATGCAGCCGTCCTGGTCCAGCACCTCATAGGGGATGCCGTCGGCGGCCAGCGCCTTGACGTCCTTGGCCGAGGCCTCGAGCTGCTGCGGCGTGCGGAACAGCTGAAGGGTCCCCTGCATGCGTTCGTCGTAGGCAATGCCGGTCTCCGTGCGAAGCTCGGCGAGCGCGATGCGGCTGTAATCGGCAAGGCGCAGCATGCGGCTCTTGTTGATTGCGTAACGCTCGGAGGTGCAGTTGGACAGCATCCTCGTCATCCAGGCGAGCATGGCCATGTCGAATTTCGGGCGCAGGATGAGCGGCGCATGTTTCATGAACAGCCATTTCATGGCCTTGGCAGGAATGCCGGGGGCTGCCCAGGGCGAGCAATAACCGAAGGAGACCTCGCCGGCATTGGCAAAGCTCGTCTCCAGCGCCGGCCCCGATTGCCGGTCGACGACGGTAACCTCATGACCTGATTTGGCCAGCTGATAGGCGGATGTGACGCCGACGATACCGGCACCCAGAACGATGACTTTCATGATTTCCTCAAGAACAAAGCCGGCCGGCTCTCAGCAATAGTGCCTGTCGTAACGATCGCCCAGACCGGTTAGTATTTCGTAAGATATCGTTCCGGCGTCGCCAGCCACGTCTTCAAGCGTCTGGTTGGGGCCAAGCACTTCGACAAGGCTGCCGAGGCTCAGCGCCCCTTCGGGCAAGGCCGTGATATCGACGGTCGCGCTGTCCATCGACACGCGCCCCACGATCGGCAGACGGATGCCCTTGTGATAAACGGCGCCGCAGTCGCCGAGACTGCGCGGCAGGCCGTCGGCGTAGCCGGCGGCGATGGTGGCAAGGCGGGTTTCGCTGCGCGTCACATGCGCGCCGCCATAACCGATCTTGGCGCCGGAAGGTACGGTGCGCGTCTGCACGACGGCGACGTCCAGCCTGACGACCGGTTCCATCGGGTTCGTGCCGCCGGCGTTCGGTGCGCCGCCATAAAGGGCGATGCCCGGGCGGGCGAGCACGCCATGATAGGCATCGCCGAGAAAGACACCGCCGGAATTGGCGAAGGAGATGTCGAAGCCCGGAAATTCATCGGCAATGCGCGCCATCTCGGCAAACTGTTCGCCGTTCTGGCTGCTCTCCAGGTCGTCGGCGCAGGCCAGGTGGCTCATGATGAACAGGATTTCGACATTGGCGCCGTCGCGAAGGGCCGCGGCCAATTCGGGTCGCTCCTCCTCGGGAAAGCCGAGCCGCGACATGCCGGTATCAAATTGCAGAACGGCCGGAAGGCAGCGCTTCAGCCGGCGCGCGGTCGCCGACCACTGCCGCCACTGCGCGAGCGAATTGAGAACCGGAACGATGCCGCTTTCGGCGCAGGCGACCTCATTGCCGGGCTGCAAGCCATTCAGCACGAATATTTGGGCACTCTCGGCAAGGGCCGGCCGCAGCCTCACGGCCTCGACGAACTGGGCGACGAAGAAATGCCTGCAGCCTTGATCATAGAGCGTTTGGGCGACCCGTTCGGCACCGAGGCCATAAGCGTCGGCCTTGACGACGGCTCCCGCGCGCACCGGCGCCAGCATCGATGCAAGCTTCGAATAATTGCGGCCGAGTGCTGCAAGATCGATCGTCAGATAGCCCGTGGCTCCCTGCGTGATCGTCGCGGTGCGTGCGCGGGAAACCAAAATATCGCTATCCATGTCCACCCCATCTCGATATCAGCAGCTTATGAAATAATGAGCGAAATTGCCGATGATTTTGTCGTTGATTATTGCACGTATTGGATATTATTCGCATAATCAGCCAAGATGTGAAGGATACCGTCATGCCCGCCCTCGACACGGTCGACCGCAATATCCTCAGGCTGTTGCGTCTTGACGCGCGTATGAGCAACGCCAAGCTCGCCGCCGAGATCGGCCTTTCGCCGTCGGCCTGTCTCAGACGCATCAAGATCATGGAAAAATCAGGCGTGATCCGTGGCTATACGGCGCTGGTGGACACCGGCAATGCCGATGAGATGATCGCCGTGATCATCAACATTACCCTCGAGCGGCAGACGGAGGACCATCTCGACCGCTTCGAGGCGGCGGTCCGCCGGCATCCCGAGATCCGCGAATGTTTTTTGATGACGGGCGGCTCCGACTACCTGCTGCGCGTCGAGGTTGCCAGTGCCGGCGAGTTCGAACGGATCCACAAGGAGATCCTGTCGACCTTGCCCGGCGTTCTCAGGATCCATTCCAGCTTCTCGATCCGCAACGTTCTGGCGACGCGCACCCGAGGCAGGCGCTGAACCGCGATCCCCACGCTCATATCAATTCAAGCGCCGTGGCCTTGGCAACCGCTTCGCTCGTCGTGGCGACAGTCAGCTTCCGGCGTGCCGAGGCGAGATAGAGTTGCACCGCACTCACCGAAATGGACAGGCGGGCACAGATCTGCTTTGCCATTAGGCCGCTGGCCGTCATTTCAAGACATTGCAGTTCACGGCGCGACAATTGCGGAAAATCCGCAATCTCCCTCATGCCCGACAGCACCATGACCCTGTCATGGAGATGGTGGGCGAGAAACTGGAGGTCGCGCATGCTGTCCATGCGGAACTGCCGCCAGTAGGCGTCGGGATGATTGGAGGTCACGGTAAACAGCGATCGCTCCCCCTGAGGTCCCCGCACCGGCAGGGTAACGCCTTGCCGGCCGACACCGAAGGCCATCGCCTCCTTGAAGAAGCCATAGGCTCGGCCTGAATCCCATTTTGATGCGGACCATTCCACGGGCAGGAAGCCGCGCCGGCCGAGACGCACGACGGGATCGATACTGAAGTAGTCCCGGTCACGATATTGCTTCACCCACTCGGGCGGGTAGGTCAGCATCAGCAATGGATTGCTGTCCGCCATCCCCGAGGAGCGGGTCACATGCAGAACCATGTGCGATATCGCATAGATGTGGCGGACTTCGTCCAGCGTCGTTTCCAGATCCTGCAATGTCGGCGATGCGGAGATCCGGTCCAGACAGTAGAAAAAACGAGAACTGCTCAGCATGAGATGGACTCGTGGTTGCGTGATTTCATGACTGCTCGTAATGGTAACATTTCGCGACTACCGAGAACAGCATATTTTTTGGCAACCATGGCGCGACGTGAAGAACAGATTAAAGACCGACGAGACCCTATCCCATGCCGGGCGGCGGGACAGTGACTGCGCTTACCGCATGCCGCCATCGACAAGGGCTCCGGCAGGATAGGGAGAGGCTTGCTCCAGAAATCGGGACAGGTTGGCCCGAAGTGTTCGACAATTCTCCGCCGTCACATCCCATAGTCCGACATACAGCTTGCCGATCTCGGGCCGGGATCGGGCAAGCGGCGTCGGCCTCCAGCCGATCCTGCGGTATACGGCGACCATCGCGACGTCATAGACGCCGACAATGCTCTCGATACCGGTGTCGAGCGCAAGATCGCAAAGCCCTGAGAGCAGCTCCGTGGCGACTGCGCGCGATTGCTCCATGTGTCCGGCATGCGGATGAAGGCAAAAGCGGGTACATTCCCAGGTCGTCGGGCTATCGACGTCGATAGGCTGATCGAAGAAATGCCGGAACTCGCTTTTGAGCATCGTCGCTCCCGTGGTCGGCAGCAGGCGCAACGAACCGGTCAGCGTGCCGGAAGGTCGCTGCGTGACGAGATAAACGGGATCTTCGGCCTCGTCGTATCGGTCCCTCTCCCATTGATCCCGGACATCGACCTGCCATCCCAGCCGATCGCGAAAAACGGCGGCACGAGCCCGAAACATTTCATCGAAAGCACGTCGATCGGTCTCGAGCATGTCTTTGGTGAGTATCCGCAACATATCCGTCCCTCCTGATGTTCTGACGTTTCACAACAGGAGGCCGAGCGGGCGCAATCTGGATATTTCACCAGGTTGACCGGTGCTTGGCTTTGCCGTCCCCTTCCATAAGAAGTTTCTGATGTTCGTCGATCGAAAGCTCTTGGTAATTGCCAATTTTAACGCAACAACGGGGAGGATTGTTGATGACCCACGACATGGCACGCGGCAGACGTATTCGAGAGGCGATATCCCGCGGCAAGTTCCGGAAAGTTCACGCCCTGGCGGCCGAACTGGACGTGTCCGTCGCCGCCGTCTCACGCTGGCAGAATGGCGGTCATACCTCGCTGGAAAGCGCCTGCGCGCTCGCCGACCTGCTGGATGTCTCCCTCGACTGGCTGCTGCTCGGGCGCGGCACGATGGACTGGCATAGGAACAGCGCGATCTCCGCCACGGAATTGCAAATGGTACTGGCGTTGCGCAACCGGTCTGCGGCAACACGCTCCAATCTCGTCGGGCTGGTCGAATCCATCCCGCCGGAGCACCCGTAACGCCAAGCGCAATTCTCCGGGATTTTTTGACCTGAGATCAACACGTTTAGGTTGATAAAAAGCAGATCCTCGACGATCTTTCTAGTTAAAGGTTCAGCGGCGGCGAGGGCGGGGCGGCGGGCGGCCAGCCACCCTGCCCCTCGCCGCAGAGACCTTGTGTTCACTCTCAACGCCCATTCGGCCGCAATATTTCTCCCATCCGGGTCCGGAATATTTTCTCGATCTGGTCCCGGCAAGTCTCAACCGATTTTGGAGTCAGTCGATGACAGTTGCGCTGTGGAGTCAGTCAATGACGGGTGCGAACCCGGCCCATATCGGCGCCAATGCGCCGACAGTCAAACCGAGGCCTGCCTTCGCGCAGACCGATCTGGTCGCTTTGTCGCGCTATTTTTCTCTTCTGATGATGCGCAACATCACCAGCGATGGCTATGTCATCGAGGATCCCACATCGCCCGGCGTCTTCTCTGCCCCCGGCTGCGTCATCGCCGCACCCTCCTATCCAGCGAACACGCCTGGTGTCGACCAGGACTATGTTTTCAACTGGGTCCGCGACGGGGCGATTACGGCCATCGAGATCGCGCTTGCCGGCTTGCTGCCTGTTCCGGGCGGAGTTTTGCCGAGCCTTGTCGACTACGTGAACTTCGCCGCGCTCTGCCAGGCGAATGCGAAGAATTCCGCGACCGTCACACTTGGCCACGCCTGCTTCACCATCACCGGCGAGGTTCGTCCGTGGTCGGAGCAGAATGACGGGCCGGCCATTCAGTCGATTGCGATCCTGACCCTGTTCGATCAGCTGGATGGCGCCACGCAGACGATCGCCAAACAACTGGTCCAGACCAACCTCTCTTATCTTCTCGAAGTTTACCAGAACAAGACCACAAATCTCTGGGAGGAATATGAGGGCTATTCGTTTTTCGCAAGAGCGGTACAGCTGCGCTTTTTCCGGGAAATTTCCACAAACACGATCGGCATTGCCGTGCCTGCCGGGGTGGCCGATGCCATCTCCTGGCTGGAAAGCCAGCTGGCCAGCCACTGGAACGGGCAGCTCTATGTGAGCATTCTGGATGCCGCGGCGGAGCAAGCCGGTTACGACGCGAACATCGATATCGTCTCTTCGGTCTGCTATGGCGGCATCGAGCCGACCGATACCAAGCTTCTGGCAACGGCGGCCATCCTGCGGCGCCAGTGGGCCGATCCTTCGTCTTCGAACTATTACCCGGTCAATGGCGCCGACGCGGCCAACGGGCTCGGACCACTCTTCGGGCGCTATCCAGGCGACCATTACGATGGCGATGTGGCGGCGCCGGTTGCCGGCGGGCATCCCTGGGCTCTGTGCACCGCCAACTTCGCCGAGTTTCAATATCGGCTTGCCAATGCCATCGATTCCAGCGGCGCTATCCCCCTCGATCAGTTCTCCGAATCCTTCTTCGCGGAACTGGGACTTGGCGCATCCAGCAGCGCCGCCGACGCGTCGGCTGTCTTGCGGGCTTCGTCCGACGCCATGCTGCGCGCCATCGTCTATCACAGCGATCACTATGAGCTGAGCGAACAGTTCGATGGAACCGTTGGCTACGAGAAAAGCGTCCGGAATCTGACCTGGAGCTATGCCTCCTTTCTCTCGGCAGTCAGAGCCCGCGCCGCCGCCCCGGCCGCCAAGTCCAAACCCCGAAACTCTCGCGGCCCGAAATCATGACGATTGAAGGCCGCAGGGCCTGAAATCTCGATCGAGTCCAGAACGGCATGGTTCGCAAAGCTGGTGCAGCTTCCCGGATTAATGGAGGACCAAAGTGCTTTTTCCCCTCGAATCGGCGATAAGAGCCGATGCCAAGACCGTCGCAGAGTCTGGCGATTACGATATCGTGATCGTCGGCAGCGGCATTTCCGGAGCAATCATTGCCAAGCAGGCTGCGGAAGCGGGCAAACGTGTCCTTATCCTTGAAGCCGGAACCGGTTCCAATGTCACTCTGGCAGGCTATAACAATCTGCTGACGACTTTCTATTCGGCAGCCTCCAAGGACAACCAGTCGCCCTTTCCGCTGAATGCGAACGCGGCCATTCCCCGCAGTCCGCAGCTTCGCAAGCTGCAGGCGGGGGAAACCGATAGCTCGACCTATATCGTTCAATCCGGCCCTTATGTCAGTGATACGGTATATACCCGTATTTTCGGCGGAACGACCATGCACTGGGAGGCGAAAACGCCCCGCCTGCTTCGCTCCGATTTCAAGACGCGCACCATTTTCGGCCACGGGCTGGACTGGCCGCTGAGCTTTGAGGAAGTCGAGGAGGATTACCGCCTGGCCGAGCGGGAAATCGGCGTATCGGCGAATGTCGAAGATCAGCAATATCTCGGGCAGACCTTCCCGGACGACTATGTCTTTCCCATGCACGGCCTGCCGCTTTCCTATCTGGATCAGCAGGTCAACAAGGGCATCGAAGGCACCAGTGTCGAACTTTACGACAAGACCTATCCCCTGAAGGTCAGGCCTTATCCGCAGGGTCGTAACAGCATACCCAACCCGGCCTATGACGGTGGGAAGGGCTACCGTCCAATCGGCGCCGTTGATACGCATCAGGTCGAAGAGGGCGGCCGGTGCCAGGGCAACACCAACTGCGTACCGCTCTGTCCCGTGCAAGCGCGCTACCACTCCGGCAAAACGCTTGCCAAGGCGTTCGCGGCAAACGGGAAAAGCGGCGAGCGGCTTGTCGAACTGCTGCCGCAGGCGGTCGCATCGAAGGTCAACGTCGATCCGGATAGCGGGAAAGTCCGCTCTCTCGAGGTCAAGATTTACAAGGACCCGGCCTCACCGGCTCACGAGACCATCACCGTCAAGGGCAAGGTTTTCGTGCTTGCGGCAGGCGCCATCGAAACCGCGCGTCTTATGCTGGCCTCCGGCCTGCGCAGCACCAGCGGTCTTGTCGGACGCAATCTGATGGACCACGCCTATCTGCTGAACTGGGCGCTGATGCCTGAGATCTGCGGCACGATGCGCGGGACCAGCTCGACGGGCGGTATCGTCGACCTGCGGGACGGCCCCTTCCGGGAAAAGCAGGCCGCCTTCGCCATCGATATCCATAACGACGGCTGGGGTTGGGCCACGGGTGCGCCGACCTCCGACCTTCTGGAACTGGTGGATGATCGCAACCTCTACGGCGCGGATCTTCGGCGCGGCATGGTCGACCAGATTTCGCGGCAGTTGCTGCTGGCGTTCATGATCGAGGTCATGCCCGTCGACAGCAACCGCATTACGGTGGATCCGCAATATACCGATGCTCTGGGCAACATGCGGCCCATCCTGTCCTTCACGGTTCCGGAATATACCATGAAGGGCGCCGCCTATGGCCGCCAGTTTGCGCGCACCGTCTTTACCCGCCTGGGCGCGCAGGACCATACCCGCTACGACCCCAGCGATTTCGGCTATGTGGCCTATGAGGGACATGGCTATGCGATCCGCGGCGGCAATCATCTCGCCGGCACCCATATCATGGGAACGACGAAGACCAATTCCGTCGTGGACAAGAACCAGCGCAGCTGGGACCACGAAAACCTCTATCTCGTGGGCGGCGGCAGCATGCCGACGATCGGCACGGCCAATGTCACCTTGACGCTGGCCGCCATGTGCTTCCGAAGCGGTCGCGACATTCTGAAGTCTCTGCATTGAACGAAGACCGGCATCCGCTGCGCGGAAGGAACCGATGCGACACGAAGCCGGCCGGTGCACCCAACTTATCTTTCATGGAGCATGAGCATGGATTCCTACAGTATCAAGACGCTCGATGAGCTGAAAGAGTTTCTCTACCGGGCGATGCAGCTCGAACATGCGACGATTCCGCCGTATCTGACGGCGCTTTACTCGATCAAGCCCGGCGTCAACCAGGATGCGACCCAGATTCTGCGCGTGATCGTCGTGGAAGAAATGCTGCATCTGACGATCGCGGCCAATATTCTCAATGCCATCGGCGGCAAGCCGGATCTTGTCAGGCCGGATTTCGTAGCCAGCTATCCGGCCGCCCTGCCGGACGGCGAGACCGATTTCAAGGTCGGCATCCAGGCATTCGGCCGTGAGGCGCTGGCGACTTTCCTGAAAATCGAGCGGCCGGCCCAGCGTCCTGAACATCTCGTCGGCAAGGGCCTGATGTACCGCAAAACTCCCGCCGATATCACCGCGCTTGCCAGCCATCCGAGGCATGAGGACCTCCATTTCTACAGTATCGGCGAGTTTTACTCGGCCATTGCGGAAGGCATCAAATATCTGGAAGCCGAAGCGCATGGGGCGGGCACAACCATCTTTACCGGCGACAGGTCGCGCCAGATCACCTCGGAATATTATTACTCCGGCGGCGGCGAACTGTTTCCCGTGACCGATCTGAAAAGCGCCCAGGAAGCCATCGAGCTCATCATCGAACAGGGCGAGGGCGACGGCGGCGGTATCTACGACGACGACCACGAACTGGCCCATTACTATCGTTTCGAGGAGCTGGTCAAAGGCCGCTACTACCAGAAGGGCGACCAGCCCGGCCAGCCCACAGGTCCGCACTTGCAGGTCGATTGGGAGGGCGCCTATCCCATAAAAGAGAACCTGAAAGTAAAAGATATACTCGAAGGTTCGGAACTGCGTGAGGCGGCGATCGCCTTCAACACACGCTATGGCGAATTTCTCCAGCTTTTGACGCGTGCCTATAACGGCCAGCCAAACCTGCTGCTGGAAGCCGTTCCGATGATGTTCGAATTCCGCAACATGATCCTCGAACTCATCCGCAATCCGCTACCGGGGCATCCCGGTAAGAACGGCAGCCCCACCTATGAGATCCCCGGCGGCATCAAACAGCCAGTCATCACCCGGCAGGCGGAGGTGAACGCATGAGCAGCCGTTTCGAGCCATTTCTGGGTCTTTCCGTCGAATTGACGGCCTTCTCCTACTTCGATCTTCTGGGAACCGGCCTGGCAGAACGCTATCTCGCGACGCTCGACACGGTGGTCGGCAGCGAGATCACCGACGCGCTGCTGGCCGCTTTCACCGCCCTGCCACCGCCGGAAAGTGAGGCCCGTATCCACGCCGTGCGCACGACCATTCTCGGCAATGAATTGCTGGGAGACGTGGCCCGCGCGCTAATCAAGCTCTGGTATTCCGGCACCTGGTTCGAGTTGCCCACCGCCTGGACGGAGCGCTTTGGCCCCAGGCCTGCGAATACCACCTTCGTCGTTTCTCCCGACGCCTATATCGAGGGTCTGCTCTGGAAGGCGATCGGAGCCCACCCTGCAGGCGCCAAGGGGCCTGGTTTCGGCTCCTGGGCCTCTCCGCCGAAAATTCCGGCTTTCTCCGGCTCTCGATTCCACAACCTGACCTGACGCCGCTTCCGTTTGTCTTCACAGAACTGGATCATTGCCATGACGACACATCTGCATCGACTGACGCCCGACAAGGTCTGGCTCGGTGTCATCCCCACGCTCTGGTGGAATGACGATTTCATCAACATCGACATCGGCATCCCCTATGAGCAGGCTCTGAGTGAAATGGCGCTCGCCGGCTATGTCGGGTGCGGCGTCGGCCATAAATATCCGACGGATCCGAAAATCTTGCGCCCTGTCCTCGAACTCAGGGGCTTGCGGATTTCCGAGCCTTGGGTGAGCACCTACTTCACCATCAAGGCGATGAATCGTCATACGCTTGAAGACGTCGATGCTCAGCTCGACTTCCTCGAAGCCATGGAAGGCGGCAGCGACGATCCGCGCAGGGCCGATCTTGTCGTCGCCGAGTTTGGCGGGGCGGTCAATCCGCTTCCGGTCGCCCTGTTTCCCAATTGCCCCGAATTCTCCGAGGACCAGTGGAAACAGCTGATCGAAGGCCTGCATGCGGCCGGAGAGAAAGCCAGGGCCCGCAACCGCCGGCTCTGCTATCACCCGCATCTCGGAACCGGGGTGATGAAGACGGAAGCGATCCACCGGCTCATGGACGAGACGGATCCTCGCCTGGTCAACATGCTTCTCGATACCGCGCACCAGGCGGCCGCCGGTGTCGATCCGCTGGCGCTGGCGAGAAAATACGCCCACCGCATCAAGCATGTTCACCTGAAAGACATTCGCGCCGAGGTGGTTACGAAGATTCACACCGGAGAATTGTCCTTCCAGCAAGGGATCGAGGCGGGGATCTTCACCGTGCCGGGCGACGGCTCCATAGAGACCTTTCCGGAAATCCTCGATGCGTTGGCCGAGGCGGATTTCGCCGGCTGGATCTGCATCGAGGCAGAGCAGGACCCGGCCAAGGCCAATCCGCTGCAATACGCAAAAATGGGCCGCGAATATCTGCGCAAGCTGCTTGGATGGTAGCCCGGCGCGGACCGTTTGTTTCAGCCCGATGGCAATGTGAAGGAGGCGGGGACGGATCTCGCCTCATCACAATGCCGGGCGAGACATCATCCTGAACCACGCATTCCTGGATAGCCACAGCTGGAGTGATGAAGATGGAAGAGGCACGCAGGCGAGATATATATTTCAGCTTCTTTATGTTTACAGCGGACTTGAGGCCGAATGACGCGGCCTATACCCAGGTTCTCGTCAGACATCTGAAAGCTCTTACCGAGATTGGCTACACCGGCTTCGATGTGCATATCGCCCCAGGATCGGCCCATGTCGGTCATCATGCTGAGGTCGAAAGCTATATCAGCCTCAGACGAGCCTTCGATCAGGCCGGCTTCCGGGATGTGAAGTTCACAACCAATGTGGGGACCACGCGGACCTTCGATCCGACCTCGCCCTACGAGGAACAGCGCAAGCAGGCTCTGTCCTATCTCAAATCCCGCGTCGACATCACCTCGGTGCTGGGCGGGGAGAATACGATCATGTCGGGGCCGTTCCTCTACCCCTATGGCATCTTTCCGTTGACGGATGACGGTGAAGGGATATGGAGCGACGCGCTTCAGGATTGGATGAAGCCACGATACGCGGCGGCGGCTTCCATCTTCCGGGAATTGGCGCAATATTCTGCCGAGAAGCGGGTGAAGCTCGCCATCGAACCCGTCAAGAATTGGGAAACGCCCGGGCCGACCATGGTCTCGGAAGCGCTGGATTTTCTCGAAAGCGCCGACATTCCGGTCTGTGGCGTCACGATCGATACAGCCCAGGTCGTGATGGAAAGCCAGGGGCCGGCAATCTTCAGGAAAAATGTCGCCCGGGCAGTACAGCAAAGCCGGCTGAATTACGTTCATATCTCAGCGCCGGACCGGGGCGCTGTTAGAGATAGCTGGATTCCCTGGGAGATCATGCTGGACGAAATCGAGCCGGTCTATTCCGGCCCTTATCTCGTCGAAGTCTTCAACGCGATTCCCCCTTTCGAGAGCTCGATGAGAATGACGCGCAGACGCTTCTGGCGGCCCGGCGAGGATGCGCCGGAGGCTGATGTCGACAGCGCCTACGACGTTGCGCTCGCCGCCCTGAGGACATTGGAGGAAGAGATCGCGTCCCACGGCCGTCGATCTCATCCGTGATGGCGCTCCGGCGCACATGTTGGAAACAGCCCGGGAATGCTGGGGAACCATATCTCCGCCATCCCCAGGTGAACGTCAAACCTCAGCAAACGACCTTTAAACAGGGAGATACCGATGGTGACGCAATTGCCGGAACCCATTAAAATCGTCAGGCGAGCAGGCGATGTCCGTATTCATACGTTCATTTCAGCTTTCACGGATGACAATATCGCCAATGCAACGCACATCATCGAAAGCAGGAACAAGCTTGTTCTTGTCGATGGGCAATTCCTCGTTCCCTATGCGCTGCAATTCAGGGCCTATGCCGACAGTCTCGGCAAGAAGATCGACCGGATTTACCTGTCGCACAGGCACCCCGACCATTGGTTCGGCCTGGGAGCCGCATTCAGCGACATTCCGATTCATGCATTGTCGGAAACAAAGGAGTTCCTGAGGCAGCATGGGCAGGATTCCCTGAATGACCATTGGAAACTGGGCAACCTCGCTCCGACCAGCTTGGTCATTCCCGAACATACCGTCCGCGCCGGCCACGAGATCATCGACGGAGTCAAATACGTATTTGAGGAAGTCGTTGATACGGAGATCGATTTTCTCCTCACCATAGGTCTTCCTGATGTGGGCGTTTTTATTGCGCAAGACCTGATCTACAGCGGAACGCACCTTTATCTGACGAAATACATGGAGCATTGGATCGGGATTTTGCAGGGCATGCTGCTGTCCGACTATGACCTGTTCCTTCCCGGTCACGGCTTTCCCGCTGACAAAAACGAGGTTGCCAAAAATATAGAGTATTTGTCCGTCGCCATGGAGGCCGCAGGCAACGGACTCACCAATGATGCTTTCACGCGCTTCCTGCTGGAAAGATTTCCCGAACGAAAATGCCCCGGAATATTCGACATATACATACCGCGCTTATTCGATAACGCGAGCGAGTTCTAAGATTCGTCAATTCTCGTCAACAGGGGAGCCGTTGGAACATGGGCGATACATACACGGTTGGGCAATATCTGGTCGACAGACTTCGCGAACTGGGCCTGGGGCACCTGTTTTCCGTGGCGGGCGATTATTCGATCGAATGGGTGAACAGCTATGTCGAAAAAAGCGGTATTCAGGTCATCGAAGAGGTGAATGAACTGAATGCCGGTTATGCGGCCGACGGCTATGCGAGAGTGAAGGGAATTGGCGCGCTGTGCGTCACCTATTCCGCAGGCTCGCTTTGCGCAACAAATGCGATCGCCGGATCTTATGTCGAGAAGGTGCCGGTCGTTCTGATCAACGGTACGCCAAGCATCCAGAAAACGCTCACATTCGAACAAACCGGCTACAGTTCGCATCACTTCATCAGCGGACGGGAAACGGATCGTCAGGTGTTCGAATACATAACCGCCGCTGCCGTCCGCATCGACAGCCCTCATCTTGCGCCAATGCTCATAGATTATGCGCTGACGCAGTGCATCACGGAAAGACGTCCTGTTTATATCGAGTTGCTGGAGGATATGGTCGACCTGCAATGCACGCGTCCGTCGAATGCATTAAAGGCGGCGCCTGATATATCCGACGAGGACAGTCTCAATCAGTCGATCGCGCAAATCAGCGAACGATTGCAGAATGCCGCCAAACCTCTGCTCTGGATCGGCGTCGAGATCGACCGGTTTGGCCTTCACGACCAGGCGGAGCGGCTCATTCGGGACCTCAAAATCCCCTACGTGACCGAGCTTTTGAGCAAGGCCATCCTGTCGGAAGACGATGTCCAATTTGCCGGCGTGTTTGACGGCAAATCGTCGTCACCTTATGTCCAGTCGTTGGTCGAAGACTCCGACTTCGTATTGGCGCTGGGCGTCTGGTTGACCGATATCAACGATTTGGGCTGGCCTATCGATCTCGCCAAGACCGCATTCGCCTCCTGGGATACGGTGAAATACGGCACGATCTTCAACGCCCAGGTTTCGCTGGCGGATCTCGTCAACGGCTTGATTGACAAAAGGCTGACATGCAAAGCCCAAACTGTTCCGGCGAAAACGACCCGGCAAGCGCCGGTGGTGAATCCGGCAGACGAAATTACCTATCAGGGCTTCTACGATTTCATTCAGCAGCAGATCCACGGCAATACCATCGTTGGTGCCGACGCCAGTTTGAATTATTTCGGCAGCCTGCTTCTTGAAGTGGGGGCTCGCCGCGGTTTCATCGTCCAGTCATCTTATTCGGCGATCGGTTATATCGGCCCGGCCGCGACCGGGGTTTCGCTGGCGAAGCAAGCTAACCAGAGGCTGCTGGTCTTTGCCGGGGATGGCGGGTTTCAGATGACCGCTCAATGCCTCTCGACACAAACCCGTTTCAATCTCAACCCGATCATCTTCGTGATGGACAACGGCATCTATGGCGTGGAGCAATGGCTTGCCGACGCATCGGTTTTCCATGGTAACAAGCCGTTCTACAATTCATGCATCCTGCACCGATGGAATTACAGCAAGTTGGCAGAGGTCTTTGGCTGCCAGGGCTGGAAAGTGGATACCTATGGCGAACTGCAGGACGCCATAAATGGCGCCAAAGAAAACCTGAACAGTCCGTCCATCATCCAGGTCGTCGTGCCTCAGCGGTCAATCCCCAATAATGCGAACTGGAAAGCAAGCTAGATGTGAGCGTCCAATAGGTTGTCCATTCGGCCGGCAGGCATTGAACTGCCGTCGCTTGATCGCTTCGACGTTATCGACCGGCCCCAACAACTTCGGCCCGCTCGCAATCGAATATCTCCTGCTCCAGACGCGCCGACAGGTCGGCAAACGACTGCGGTCGTCCGAACGCATAACCCTGGAGGGTGTGGACGCCGAGAGCGGCAAGCACGTTGGCATGCTCGAGGGTTTCCACGCCTTCGGCGATCACCTCCATATCCAGCGCCCGCGCTATGTCGACCAATGAGCCGACCAGCCGGCGGCTGGGCACCGATTGCAGGATCGGCGTCACAAGCTGGCGATCGATCTTGACACGATCCGGCCGCAGCTCGAGCAAACCCAGCAAGGAAGCATGCCCGGACCCGAGATCGTCGATTTCGATGTCGATACCGAAAGACTTGATCGCCTGGATGTTCTGCCGCACCTGGTCACTCAGGCTGTCCAGGAATATCGTCTCGATCAGCTCGAAGCTCAACCGGCCGGGCGGGATGTCATAGCCGTCGAGCTTCGCCGTCAGCTCCGGATCGTCGAGACGATCGGCGGACAGATTGACGGACACCCGGATGCCCTCCAGCGGGGAAGCGGAGGATTTCATGTCCGACAGAACAGCCTTCAGAACGACATCGTCAAGCTCTGCGACCAAACCATTCGACGAGGCGATGGACAGGAAATGCGCCGGGGCGAGGATTCCTCGGGTGGGATGATGCCACCGCGCCAGAGCTTCGACACCGTTCACCCGGAAAGATTTGGCGTCGACCTGCACCTGGTAGAATGGGCGGATCTGACCGAGCGCCAGTCCGGCCCGCAGATCCTGGGCGAGCTGCCTTTCATTCGCCAGCGTCGAAGCCATTTCGTCGGAAAAAATCTCGGCCCGATTCCGACCGTTGCGTTTGGCATGGTACAGCGCCAGATCGGATTGGGAGAGCAGCCTGGCGAAATCGGCGCTCATGGCGCTCGCAACGCCAATCGAACACCGCACGATCAGCGTCTGATCGCCGACAGGAAGCGGGCTCTCCAGACGTCTCTGAATATGATCGAGCACCGCAATCGTCTTGTCACATTCGTCCTCGGTGATGACGACAGCGAACTCGTCGCCGCCGAGCCGTGCCGCGACGTCACCAGCGGAAATGGCCTCCAGCAGAATTTTGCTGACGTGACAGAGAACGAGGTCGCCGACCGCATGTCCGAAGCGGTCATTGATCTCCTTGAAATGGTCGACGTCTATATGAAGAAGCGCAACCTTGATGCTCTCCTGCCTGGCAAATTCGGACAGAGCGAAATCGAAGCTGCGCCGATTCAACAGGCCGGTGAGGTGATCGTGATCGGCCGCGAACCGCGCCTCCGCCCGGCTCCTCTCCAGCTCCTTGTTGAGAAGCACATCGTCCGTCACATCCCATTCGGCGCCGACAAAGCACGGGTCGCCGGCCGCGTCGACGAAATAACGAGCACGCGAACGCAGATAGCGGGTCGCTCCATCCGGCCGAATAATGCGAAACTCGGATGCATAATCCGATTTGGTTTCGATCGCGCGGAGAAAGATTTCATTGGTCGGCACGAGGTCGTCCGGGTGGATACTGTCGAGCCAGATGACATCGAGCGGCGCTTTCGGAACGCCATAGATCAATTTGAGCTGTTCATCCCATCGCGTCTGGTTTTTTGCGATGTTGTGCTGCCAGATCCCGATCCCGGACGCTTCAAGAGCCAGTCCAAGCTGACGAAGCAGGTTCTCAAGCTCGACATTTGTTCTGGATCGTTTGCTGCTCAAGGCGATCTCGCTATTTCGTTCGCCCGAATGTCGCATTGAATATTTTAAAGAGTGCTAATCGAGAGCAGCCGCCGGCGGCAATCCGACCGTCGCAAATCGCCGTGACTGACGTCGGAACCGGAGCAGGGCCTCCGTGTCAGCTCAGAAACCGCCCATCTCTGAAAAACGAGAGGGCTTGGCGCCACATTGTTTTATTCACCGGGAAAAACGTATGATTTGCCGGCAATACGATATGGGCGGTCGCGCCGTCGAGACGCGTGCTGTCGACCGAAACCTTTCCGTCATTCGGGACCCCAAGACCAATGATAAGGGAAGAAACCGGATCAATCGTCCGATTTCCCGCGATGATGCCAAGTTCGTAATCCACCACACCGAAGAGATCGATCATTGCGGTTTGATCCGTAACCAGCTGCTGCCCGGCCGGTCCATAGAGCTTGCGGTACAAGGGCCAGTCCCTGAGGAAGTCGGCAACCTGACTGCCGTTGTTCGGTGTTCCGACCATGACCACCCTTCCCAGATTGTGAGGGCGATAATCCTTGAGAAGAGCACGAATGATCAGCCCACCCATCGAATAGCCGAGAAAATGGACACGGCCCTCGCCCGCGTCCGCCGAAGCCCCTTCTATCTCCGGCGGATGAAACCGACGAGCTCCTCGATCGAAAATTTGGTGGAGGGGTAGGCGACATTCACGACGCGGTAGCCGTGGCCGGACAGGAACCCGGCGAGCTTCTCCATGCTCTTCTTCGTACGGGCAATACCATGAAAAAGGATAACCGTGTCGTTCATCATGTGTCCGCAAAACAGCCGCTACCGATCAAGCGTCGATTTTGCTGATAAGTCCGGCAAGTGCAACCGTGCAGCCTCCTCGACCGAACTGCTTCGACAGGTCTTTGGCACCGACTCTGCCAGGAGCGGACATTGCTGCGGCGGGCGCGTTCAGGCTTGCCCTGCATCGCAACTCCTCAGACCGAGAGCGTTTGAATGCAACGGCCCCACTGGATGCTGTCGCTTTCGGCGGATGAATGCGCGCGTGAGCCTCCGAAGGGGAAGGCCAAATGTACGTGGCTGCGTATGTGCGCTGCACAAATATGGCGCGTCAAGAATGCATCCACATTCGCAATCGCACAAATCATCACCACATTTTAGACATGCACAATAAATAATCACGTCTGAAATTTCCGACTTTTTTGTTTTGTTTCATGCCGTTACTGACCCTCGTTAGAATTGGCATGCCAGTTGCAGGTTCCTAAACGCCCCGGTCAACGGCGATTGGGGCAGATGGGCGCGGCATAGGCGCCGACTTCGACACCGACGTCGCAAGGTTTTTGCCGTCCGGGATCTCCCATCCCGAACGCAAATGCCGGCGGCGTTTTTTTGCGTCCGAATTCACCAAGCAGAGGGGAACCTGCAGATGAAAAAGATTTCGACGACTGGGATTTCGACAACCGGCATCACCCGCCGCGGCATGCTGAAGACGACGGCCGCGGCCGCCCTCATCGGCGCCGTCAAGACCGCCTTTCCCTCCGGCGCCTTCGCAGCCGGAGCGGGCCCTGAAGTGAAAGGCGTCAAGCTCGGCTTCATCGCCCTCACCGATTCCGCGCCTCTGATCATCGCCAAGGAGAAAGGCTTTTTCGACAAACACGGCCTACCGGAAACGGATGTCGCCAAGCAGGCCTCCTGGGGTGCCACCCGCGACAATCTGGTGCTCGGTGGCGCGGCCAACGGCATCGATGGCGCCCACATTCTCTCGCCGCTTCCCTACCTGATGCAGACCGGCAAGGTGACGCAGAACAACAAGCCGGTGCCGATGGCGATCCTTGCCCGGCTCAATCTCGACAGCCAGGGCATCTCCGTCGCCAAGGAATATGCCGAGACCGGCGTGCAGCTCGATGCTTCCAAGCTGAAGGCCGCCTTCGAGAAAAAGAAGGCGGAAGGCAAGGAGATCAAGGCCGCCATGACCTTCCCGGGCGGCACCCACGACCTCTGGATCCGTTACTGGCTCGCCGCCGGCGGCATCGATCCGAACAAGGATGTTTCGACCATCGTCGTGCCGCCGCCGCAGATGGTGGCCAACATGAAGGTCGGCAATATGGACGTCTTCTGTGTGGGCGAGCCGTGGAACGAGCAGCTCGTCAACCAGGGCATCGGCTTCACCGCCGCGACCACCGGCGAACTCTGGAAGGGCCATCCCGAAAAGGCGCTCGGCCTGCGCGCCGAGTGGATCGAGAAGAACCCCAATGCCGCCAAGGCCCTGCTGATGGCCGTCATGGAGGCGCAGCAATGGTGCGAAAGCATGGAGAACAAGGCCGAGATGGCGGAGATCCTCGGCAAGCGCCAATGGTTCAACGTTCCGACCAAGGACGTGCTCGGCCGCCTCAAGGGCGACATCAACTACGGCAACGGCCGCGAGGCCAAGGCTACCGACCTCTATATGAAATTCTGGAAGGATGGCGCCTCCTATCCGTTCAAGAGCCACGACACCTGGTTCATGACGGAAAATGTCCGCTGGGGAAATCTGCCTGGTACAACCGACATCAAGGCGCTGGTCAACCAGGTGAACCGCGAGGACATCTGGCGCGAGGCCGCCAAGGATCTGGGCGTCGCCGCGGCCGACATTCCCGCCTCCTCGTCGCGCGGCACGGAGACCTTCTTCGACGGCAAAGTCTTCGATCCTGAAAATCCCTCCGCCTATCTCGACAGCCTTTCGATCAAGGCCGTCTCCTGATCCCGCCTCCGGCGCGCGCGGCGCGCCGGCCTTCCATTCCCGTGAGGAGCGCGCTGATGTCCGCCCTGGCAAATAAAGAAAATCCCTCGATCGTCGCCTCCGCCAAGCCGGCGGCGAAGGTTCTGTCATTCTCCGGCAAGCAAGGGTCGCGGTTCGATTTTCGCCGTGCGGCGCTGACCGCACTTCACAATGTCGTTCCGCCGGCCGTCGTGCTGGCACTCGTCCTCATTCTCTGGCAGGTGCTCTGTTCATCGGCGGATGCCTCTCTGCCGTCGCCGCATCAGGTCTGGCAGGATAGCTACGATCTGATCGCCTACCCGTTCTTCAACTACGGTTCCCAGGATATCGGGCTCGGCTGGCGCGTGCTGGTCTCGCTGCAACGCGTCGCCTATGGCTTCGGCCTTGCCGCAGTTACCGGCATCATCATCGGGGCGATCATCGGCCAATCGGTCTGGGCGATGCGCGGCCTCGATCCGATCTTCCAGGTGCTGCGCACGGTGCCGCCGCTCGCCTGGCTGCCGCTGTCGCTCGCCGCCTTCCAGGATTCCAACCCTTCGGCGATCTTCGTCATCTTCATCACCTCGATCTGGCCTGTCATCATCAACACCGCCGTCGGCGTCCGCAATATTCCGCAGGATTATCGCAACGTCGCCGAAGTGCTGCGGCTCAACCAGTTCGAATTCTTCTGGAAGATCATGCTGCCGTCCGCAGCTCCCTACATTTTCACCGGCCTCAGGATCGGCGTCGGCCTCTCCTGGCTCGCCATCGTCGCGGCCGAGATGCTGACCGGCGGCGTCGGCATCGGCTTCTTCATCTGGGACGCGTGGAACTCCTCGCGCCTTTCGGACATCATCGTCGCGCTCGCCTATATCGGCATCGTCGGTTTCGTTCTCGACAAGCTGGTGGCCGCGCTCGGCAAACTCGTCACCCGCGGCGCCATGGCCAACTGAGGACCATTCTGATGAACGCCTATCTCAAGCTCGACCATATCGACAAGCATTTCGATCGCGGCGGCGCGCGCGCCGAAGTCCTGAAGGATATCAACCTGACGATATCAGAGGGCGAATTCGTCTCGATCATCGGCCATTCCGGCTGCGGCAAATCCACACTTCTCAATCTCATCGCCGGCCTGACGCCGGTGTCTTCAGGCGCCGTGCTCCTGGAAAATCGCGAGGTCAACGAACCGGGTCCGGAACGCGCCGTCGTCTTTCAGAACCATTCGCTGCTGCCCTGGCTGACGGTCTATGAGAACGTAAATCTCGCCGTCTCCAAGGTTTTCAGCCGAACGAAGACCAGGGCCGAGCGGCATGACTGGGTCATGACCAATCTCGACCTCGTGCAGATGGCGCATGCCAAAGACAAGCGGCCCGCGGAAATATCGGGAGGCATGAAGCAGCGCGTCGGCATTGCCCGCGCGCTTGCCATGGAGCCGAAGATCCTGCTCCTCGATGAACCCTTCGGCGCGCTCGATGCGCTGACGCGCGCCCATCTTCAGGATGCGGTGATGGAAATTCACGCCCGGCTTGGCAATACGATGGTGATGATCACCCATGATGTCGATGAAGCCGTGCTGCTCTCCGACCGCATCGTGATGATGACCAACGGCCCGGCGGCCCGCATCGGCGAAGTGCTCGACGTGACCATGCCCCGCCCCCGCAATCGCATCGAACTCGCCTCCGACCGGACATATCTCAAATGCCGCGAGGCCGTGCTCAAGTTCCTTTACGAGCGCCACCGCTTCATCGAAGCCGCGGAGTAGACCCCGCGGCGATTGCCAATCGGTCCGCGGTACGCATACTGGCCTGATGCAGCAATCAGACGATCAACCAGCCGCCATCGACGTCGCGCTCTGGCAATATCCGCAGAACGAAGGCGATGAGAAGCGCTGGATGCGGTCGCTTTCATCGAATGAGCGGGAGCGCGCCACGACCTACCGGTTCGAACGGGACCGGACCTCGTTCATTGCCGGCCGGTATCTGCTGCGGCAACGGCTGGGCGTGCATACGCAAACTCCGCCTGACAAGCTCGTGTTGGTGGCGGACGCATACGGCAAGCTGAAAGTCGCCGGTCATGATGGGCTGCAATTCAGCCTTTCCAATGCCGACGGGCTGGTGGCGGTCGCCATCGCTTCAGGATGCGAGCGCATCGGCATCGACTGTGAACGCGCCGACGCCGAAATCGAAGCGGCGGCGTTGGGAAGCTACTGCAGTCCGGACGAACGGCGTTGGCTCGATCATATGCCTGCGGGCGAAGGGCCGCGGGCAGCCGTTGCCCTTTGGACGCTCAAGGAGAGCCATCTCAAGGCACTCGGGGTGGGCCTGCGCGAAGATCCCAGCAGCGTCGCCTTTTCCTGGCAGGACGGCATCCCTGTCATGGTTCAGAGCGGTGAACCGGACCGGCAATGGCATCACCGCCTGATCGAGGGCAGCGGCCAGCACGTCGTCGCGCTGGCCGTCCGCTCCCAATCAGGCTCCCCCGGCATTCATGTCCTGACGTTTCAGGATGACAGCATGCCGTCCGAATAGCCGGCCCGGAGCTGATGCGGCATGGCCGAAGCTGCCTCCGTCGCCCAGACTAGCTGTGCATTGTCGGGTTCGGCATCGAAATGCTGCCGGCCGAGAAGCGCGTTGACGATGCTTGCACTGCGCCACGCCATCAGGCTGAGCTGAGAGTCGGCGATGCCGTGGGAGTATCGGCCGGCATTCTGTGCGAACAGCCGGTTGGTCCTCGGACCTGTCCACTGCATCGTGTAGTCGTCGTTCAAGGTGGGATAGCCGTTTCTGTCGAGGCTGATCCTTTCGCTGAGCGATCCGAGCGCATCCGGCAAACGGAACCTGTAGCCGGTTGCCAGCACCACCGCATCGGCATGCAGCACCTCGATCCCGCCGTCGAAGTGGTTGCGGACGATCAGCCGATAGGCATTGCCGTTCCGCTCCATCTGGATCACATCGCGGTTCGGCGACAGAGATGCATTCAGCGTGTTCGGCTCGAGATAACGCAGCGCGTAGAGGCGGCGGTAGATCGAGTGGATCGTCGAGATCGACAGGCCGTCGCTGGTCAGGATCGAGTTCTTCAGCGCCGCCTGCTTCTGCTCGCCGCTGAGCTTCAGATAGGCCTGCACATATTCCGGCGAGAAGACCTGGTTCGAAAACGGCGTGTCGTTGATCGGCTCGAAATTGTGGCGCCGGCTGATCCAGGTCAGCTCCTTCATCGAGCTGGCATCCCCAAGCAGCGCTTCGACCACCTCCCCGCCGCTCTGGCCGCCGCCGACCACGACGATGCGGGCGGCGCGAAGATCCTTGAGACGCGACTTGGCCTCGCTGTTGTGGAAGCAATCGGACCCAAGGAAGGGTTTCGCCCAATCGGGCACGAAGGGCGAAGATCCCGTACCGATCACCAGGTTCTTCGCTTCTTCCTGGCCGTTGTCGAAGCGCAGGACGAAACGGTCGTCGCGGTGCTCCACGTCGCGGATCTCCGTTCCGTAACGCAAGCCGTCAACGCCATTGGCGACCCAGGCGAGATAGCGCGCAAATTCCTGCCGGGGAACGGCCTCGTAATTGGCGTTCAGGAAGGCATAGAGCCGCTTATGCGCCACCAGATAGGAGACGAAGGACCAGCGGCTTGTCGGTAGGACCGGGGTGACGAGGTCCTTCAGGAAGGACGATTGCAGCTCGACGCCGGGCATCATCATGCCGGGATGCCAATCGAACGAGGCTCGCCGCTCGAAGAAGCGGCTGCGCACTTCGGGCACGGATTCCAGCAGGCAGGCAAGGCTCAGATTGGAGGGACCGATGCCGATGCCGGCAAGATCGAGCGGCTCGTTGAGGGCATCCCTGCGGGTAAAAGCGACAGTCATGCGTTATCCTTCTCTGTTTCCTTGAGACGCAGGGCAAGCCTTGAGTGGAAGGCGGAAGACCCGATCATGTGCAGATGGTTGGTGCCGGTGATGATTTCGGCCGCACGCGCCCGCGGCGACAGGCGGCGCCAATCGATCAGGTTGAGGCCGCGGTTGAGGCTGTCGTCGGCCGCCCAGGGATAGATCGGCACGTCATGGGGAACGAGCCGATGCTTGCGGAAGATCAGGGCATTGTCGATCAGCACCCAGAACGTATGTTCGCGGCTGCTGATATCAGGCCCGTCGGTCGGAAGCGGATCCTTCTCATCGCCGACGAAGCGCAGGAACTGCTCGTAGGTATCCGCGTCCATGGTCGAAAGCAGCCGGTCCCATTCGGGGCGCATCGCCGTTTTCTGCAGCCATGCCTGCACGTCCCGATGCAGCGCGTCGCGTTCGCCGGGGCGGAAGCGCGGCTTGGCGCCGATCGCGAATTCCGAGCCGAGATCGCAAACGTCGACCATCGCCATCATCCTGACGTCGACCTCGTTGCCGAGAGTGCGGGCAGCCTCATAGGCGAGAAGCCCGCCCCAGGACCAGCCGAGGAAATAGCAGGGCGCACCTTTGCTATGCGTCCTGATATAATCGACATAGCTCTCGATGATCTCTTCGATCGGTGCGCCGACTTCTTTCTTTTCGGAAAGCGAATGGCAAATGAAGCCGGTCGCCGGCTGGTCGGCGCCGAGATAATCGACGAGCTTCACATATTCTCGGGTGCTGACCAGAAGCCCCGGGAAGCAATAGAGCCGCGGCTTGGCGCCGGAGGCGCGCAGCACGATCACCTCGGAAAGATCCCGCTCTTCCCCCTGCTCCATCACGCCGGCGAAGGCGCGAATGGTCGGGTTGTTGAAGATATCGGCGACCGTCAGCGGAACCTTCGGCCGGCGCTGCCGGAGCAGCGAAAGGATGCGGATCGCGCCCAGCGAATTGCCGCCGATCGTGAAAAAATTGTCCTCGACGCTGATCGCTTCCAGCTTGAGAACCTGGCGCCACACATCCAGCACTTCTTCTTCGAGCGCAGTCGCCGGCTCGACAATGGCGCGTTTAACCGGCTGGGGTGCCGGCAGCGCGAAGCGATCGAGCTTGCTGTTCGGATTGGTCGGCATTTTCTCGAGTTCGACCACGGCGGCCGGCACCATATAGGATGGCAGGCTGCGTTCGAGTCCGGCGCGGACCGTCTCGACGTCCAGCCTCTCGTCCTTCTTCGGAACGACATAGGCGACAAGCGCCTTTTCGCCGCCGGCATCGTCATCGCGCAGCACGACCAGGGCCTCGCCGACGCCGGGCTGCTGGAGGAGTGCGGCTTCGATCTCGCCGAGTTCGATGCGATAGCCGCGCAGCTTGACCTGATGGTCGACGCGGCCGACGAATTCGACCGTTCCGTCCTCACGCCAACGCGTCAGATCGCCGGAGCGATAGAGCCGGCCGCCTTCGTTGGAGAACGGGTCGGGGACGAAGCGGTCCGCCGTCGTGTCCGCTTTGCCGAGATAACCGCGCGCAATGCCCTCGCCGCCGATATAGAGTTCGCCGGTCACGCCGATCGGGCACAGGTTGAGGTCGGGGTCGAGCACATAGACACGCCGCAGCCCGACGGCGCGGCCGAGCGGGGCATAGACGCCCTGGAACTTCGTGCCGGCCCTGACCTTCCAGACCATCGGCGTCATGATCGTTTCGGTCGGTCCGTAACCGTTGATCAGCCACTCCGATTTCAGCGCCCGCGACAGAAGATCGAAGGTCGACTGCGCCAGTCCTTCGCCGCCGAAGGAATAGAGCCGCATCGGCGGCGCGCCGTCGGTGATATCGGCCCATTCCGCCAGTTGCTGCAGATAGGTTGTGGGGATGCTCGCATTGTTGGCGCCATGCTTGCGCATCGCTGTCAGCGTCTCTTCCGGCGTCCACAGCGGCTGGTCGGGAAGAATGATGCTGCCGCCTTCCATCAGCGGGTTCATCCACCGCTCATGGCCGCCGTCCGAACTGAAGGGCAGGAAGGGCAGCTCGCGCGATTCCGAGCTCATGCCATAAACGCGCGAAGTATTCTGCAGATGATGCGTCAGCGGCCCGTGCTCGACGGCGACGCCCTTCGGCAATCCCGTCGATCCCGACGTGTACATGACATAGGCGAGCTGGTCCTTGTGCGTGGGGACATAAAGCGGCGTATCCGGCTCGCCGTCGAGATCGAGCTTGTCGAGATCGAGGACGATGGCATCGAGCTCCTCCGGCAGGCGATGGCGCAGCCAGCTATGGGTAAGCACGATTTTGACGCCGCCATCGCGCAGGATGTGGTGGTTGCGCACCGGCGGATGGTCTGGCTCGACCGGAATATAGGCGCCGCCGGCCTTCAGCGTCGCGAGGATGCCGACGACCGCCTCCGGCGAGCGCTTGATGAAGATCGCGACCGTCACTTCGGCGCGAACGCCGAGCCGCCGCAGCCGATGTCCGAGGCGGTTGGTGCTCGCCTCCAGCCAGCCATGGCTCCATTCCTCGTCGCCATAGACGATCGCGGTCTTGTCGGGCGTGCGGCGCGAATGGGCCGAGATCAGCTCGTGCACCGGCCTGTCGTCGTTGACGACGTCATCCTCATAGGGCGCCGACAGCCAGTCGAGCTCGTCGCTGCCCATGAGTTCGATATCCTTGATCCTGAGATCCGGCTGAGCGACGATCTGCTCCAGCACCAGGCAAAAATGCCGGGAGACACGGGCAATCAGGGCGCCGTCATAGAGATCCCCGGCATAGTCGATCAGCCCGTGCGCGGCGCCATCGGCTCGCGCCTCGATCACGAGGGAAAGCTCGCTGTCGGCGCGTGCGCCTGAAGGCTCCAGGTTCGTCGCCTGCCTTGCGACGGGGTAGGGCTCGCGGAATTCGAACAAGGCCTTGACCACGGCCTCCTGGGCGGCGGCCTCGTCGACGACCAGCTCCTGCGTGATGCGCTCCAGCGGCACGAGGCGGGCAAGCCCCTCCTCCGTCACTGACGAGATCGCCGCGACGACATCGTCGAGAGAATGCCTGGAGGTCAGCGAAAGCACGAGGGGAAGAACCTGCTCGGCGCGGCCGCGGCTGGCGAAATGTTCGGTGCGGGGCCGCGCGACGAGGAGGCCGGTCAGCAAGGCGTAGTTGCCGCTGTAGCGCGCCAGCAGAGCGCAGAAAGCGGCATGAAGCACGCGCTCGACCTGAACGCCCTTCCCCCTCGCATGCCGTTCGAGTTTATCCCAGAGGTCGGGCTCGATCGAAAACCGATGTTCGGCGCGTGCCACGCCGGCCAGGCCGCCGCTGTTGAAGCGGGTCGGGAAGGTGGAGGCCGCATAGTCGAGGCCGATCGCATCGCGCCAATAGGCAAGCGCTTGCCGCGCCTCATCCGTCTCCAGCCAATCGGCCTCCCGCGCCCCGGCGGCGATTTCCACCGGATGCATGTCGCCGGCGGGTTCGCCATCGAGAATGCGGGCCAGCGAGCCGGCAAGAACGGATTTTTCGCGGTCGTCGCAGATGATCGGATGCAGCACGATCGTCAGCAGCGACTGGCCCTCGGCAAGCCGGATGATCTGGATACGCGCACCGGGACCTTCCAAGAGATCGAAGCGCTTGTCGCGGAAAGCCTTCCGTGCGGCCGCTGCATCGGGCTCGGAAACGGCCGCGCCATCTTTGCCGAGGATCTCGATCGGCACCGCGTTCGACGCGCCGCGATATTGCTCGATGCGGCCGCCCGCCAGCCGGCGGAAACGTGAGGCAAGTGACGGATTCTGCGCCACGAGCGCCCGGCAGGCCCCGGCAATCGTCTCGACGTCGATTGCTGCGCTCAGTCGCAGCCCGATGACCTGGTCGGGAAAGACGGTGTAATTGCCGATCTGCTCCAGCGACCAGATGCGCTTCTGCGCAATGGTCAGCGGAAAACTCTCGAAGACGGCATCCACTGCGTCGGTCGGGCGGGCATCGGCGAAATTGGTGATCTGCTTGTTCATCTTGCCATCCAGACGGTTTCAGAGACGTGCGTCAGCGGCCATTGCCGAGCGCAGGGAGAGCGGGCGGGGATCGGTCCAGATTTCGCGGATATGGGCCAGGCATTCCTGGCGCGAACCGGCAAAGCCCGCGGCCTCCCAGCTCACCGGAATCCGCTTGTCCTGCGGCCAGACCGAGTAGTGGCGCTCGGTGTCGTAGACGACGATCCAGAGATCGTCGCGGGGCTCAAGATTGTCCATTCGAAGCTCCTGCTGAGATTGACGTCATGCGCAAATGACGGATCGGGCAGGTTGCAGTTTAGAAAATTGATGAGAATATTTTTCTTCGCTTAACCCTAAATCTGGCCAGAGATGGATCGTCATTCTACCAAATCGACACAGGAGCGGGCTTCATGCTCGCAGCGTCAAAAGCCCTGTCGATCAAGGAGAACATCATGGATTTCGACGCCGCCAAACAAAGGCGGGCTCTGCAGTCGCGGAGCTACATTAAACTCGCCCCTAATCTCGTCCATCTGAAAGCCGCGCACGGACACCACGAAGCCGCCTTCGAGGTCGAGGCCGGCGTCGCAACGATTACCTTCTACCACGGCGAGCCGCCGCAATCGGCGGAGCTTCTGATGGCCGC
Organism: Rhizobium sp. M10; assembly: GCF_002531955.1. Lineage (NCBI taxonomy): Bacteria > Pseudomonadati > Pseudomonadota > Alphaproteobacteria > Hyphomicrobiales > Rhizobiaceae > Rhizobium > Rhizobium sp. M10. Next base: position 185,698 of record NZ_NWTA01000011.1, read on the forward strand.
CGCCGAAGCGGTGACGGCGGAGGATCGCTCGATCAAGTCGGTCGCCTTCGAAGGCCATCAGGCAAGTCTTCCCAGACATATTTCGAGCGCGGGAAAGCTCGATTCCGCGATCCTCTGGCAATGGCCGTCGCTATGGCTGCCGCAGCTCTCCTATCCGCTGCCGCCCGTACGCGAGATGACCGCGGGCCGCTATCATCCGCGCCGGCCGGCAAAGCCGAAGGGCACCGTCTACCAGCGGTTCATTCCCTGGCTGGAGCGGGACATCGCCTTCCGGGTGGCCGATCCCGAGACCGATCTTGCCGCCTTTCACCGCTGGATGAACGACGAACAAGTCAACACGATCTGGGAGGATGCGGGCTCGCTCGACAAGCACCGGGAGATCCTGGAAGAACGGCTCGCCGATCCGCATGTGCTGCCGCTGATCGGCAGTTTCGCCGATATCCCCTTCGGCTATTTCGAGATCTACTGGGCCAAGGAGAACCGCCTCGGTCCCTTCTACGATGCCGACGATTATGATCGCGGCTGGCACGTGGCGATCGGCGAACCCGATTATCGCGGCAAGAAATGGATCAGCGCCTGGCTTCCCTCGCTGATGCATTTCATCTTCCTCGACGATCCCCGCACCCAACGCATCGTCGGCGAGCCGCGCGCCAGCCACGAGCAGCAGATCCGCAATCTCGACCGCTCGGGCTTCGCCAAGGTCAAGCATTTCGATTTTCCGCATAAGCGGGCGCTTCTCGTCATGCTGACCCGCGAGCGCTTCTTCGGCGATCATCTCTGGGTGCCCGCATCATGAACGACATGAGCGAAATGAGCGGCAGCCTGCGGAAGCGGCGGCTTGCGCCGGAAGATCTTGCCAGCCCGCAGCTGTTCAGGTTGCTGTTGCGGCTCGGGCTGCCCGCCATGTTCGGCCTGTCGATCAACGCCGCGCATCACACGATCAACATGATCTTCGTCGGCATGATCGGCGAAGACCAGATCGCCGCGATCATGATCGTGCTGCCGATCCTCATGCTCGTCGCCGCCTTCGGCGAAGGCATCGGCGTCGGTGTGGCGACGGAGGTCGGGCGCGCGCTCGGCGCCGGCAACCGGTCGAGAGCCAGCACCCTTGCCTCGGTCAGCCTTGCCGCCGGCATCGTCTTCGGCGCGGCGAGCGCGGTTGCGATCGTCGCCTTTCCCTCGGTCCTGCTGTTCGGCGCCACGGCCGCGATCGAGCCGCTCGCGCAGCATTATCTCCTCATCATCGCGGTCTCGATACCGCTGACGATGGCGCAGATCATTCTCGATTTCCTGGCGATCGCCGAGGGCAATGCTCGCTTCAGCATGTGGACGCTGGTCGCCTGCTTCGCGCTGAACATCATTCTCGACCCGATCATGATCTTCGGCTTCGGTCTCGGCCTGCAGGGCGTGGCGATGGCAACCATCCTCTCCCAGCTCGTGGCGCTCTCAATCTACGGCGCCTATCATGCGAGGCGGCTCGGGACGATCCGGCTGACGCTCGGCTGGCGGTTCGCCGATATCAGCCATCTCAAGCCGGTCCTTGCGGTCGGCGCGCCGACGACGCTGACGAGCCTCGCAACGGCTGGCGCGATTGCTGCGATGCTGTCGGTCGCCGGCACTTATCACGGCGAAGACGGCATCGCCGGTGTCGGCATCGCCTTGCGGCTGCTCGCGGTCGGCGCACTCCCGGTCATCGGCATTTCACTCGGGGCGCAGTCGATCCTGAGCTTTGCCTGGGGCCGCGGGGATATATCCCGGGTGCTGGCGGCAGCCCGCATGCTTTCCGTGGTCACGAGCGCGGTCGGCGGCGTCTATGGACTGACGGCGATCATCTTTTCCGAGCGTCTTGCCTCGTTCTTCACCGACGAAGCTTCCGTGCTTACGATCGCCGGCCAGGCGATCATTGCAACCCATCTTCCCTTCCTGCTGTTCGGCCTGCGGCAGACCGTGCTGATCCTCTTCCAGGCTCAGGGCAGGCCGAAAGCCGCGCTTGCCGTCGGCCTGGCGCAAAACGGGTATCTTCTCTTTCCGCTGCTTGCACTCCTGCCGCCTTTCTTCGGCTTTTCCGGTCTGCTCGCGGCCATGTTCCTGGCCTCGGCGCTGACCGGTCTGCTGTCATGTTTCTGCCTGGCGAGATCGCTCAGCGCGCTCCGGCAGCGCTCGGCCGACGATCTCGCCGCCCTCAATCCCTATCCCAGCTTTTGCCCATGAGAGGATTATCATGAACCAGTCGTTCAGCCCCCGCGACCTTGGCGCCCATGCGGCCGCCGACGATCTCTTCACCCCCGTCGATCCGGCGGCATTCAACGCCGTCTCGCCGCCGATCTTCCAGACCTCGCTCTTCACCTATGACAGCTACGAGGCGATGGAGGATGTCTTCGCCGGCCGGACGCGCAACTTCATCTATTCGCGCGGCGACAATCCGACCGTCCGCGAGTTCGAACTGCTGGTTGTCCGCCTCGAGGGCGCCGAAGACGGGCGCGCCTTTTCCAGCGGAACGGCCGCCATCACCGCGACCATTCTCAGCCTGGTGGAAGCGGGCGACCGGGTCGTTGCCGTCCGCCACCTCTATAATGACGTCTACCGCCTTCTGGTGAAGCTGCTCGGCAGGCTCGGCGTCACCGTCGATTTCGTCGATCCCTCCGATCATGACGAGGTGCGCAAGGCGCTGCCGGGCGCCAAGCTGCTCTATCTCGAAAATCCGTCTTCCTTCATCTTCGAGCTTCAGGACATCGTGGCGCTGTCAGCCATGGCGAAAGAGGCCGGTGTCACGACCATCATTGATAATTCCTGGGCGACGCCGCTCTTCCAGAAGCCGATCCAGCATGGCGTCGATATCGTCATTCACGCCGCCTCGAAATATCTCGGCGGCCACAGCGATACGGTCGCCGGCGTCGTCGTCGGCACGAAGGAGGCGATCGCGAAGATCAATTCGACTTCCTATCCCTATGTCGGCGCCAAGCTCTCGCCCTTCGAGGCCTGGCTGCTGCTGCGTGGCATGCGCACCCTGCGTGTGCGCCTCAAGGAGCACGAGCGCAGCGGGCTTCTGCTCGCCGATCGGCTGAAGCAGCATCCCGACATCGCCCGCGTCCGCCATCCGGCCTTTCAGGATCATCCCGGGCGGGCGACGCTGTCAGGTTATGCCGGCCTCTTCGCCTTCGACCTGACGCCCGATATCGATGTCGCGCGCTTCGTCAACGCGCTTCGCGAAATCCGCCTCGGGGTCAGCTGGGGAGGGCCGGAAACGCTGGTCGTTCCGGCCAAGGTCGCACTGCAGATCCCTGACCGGATGACCACCTTCATCCGGTTCGGCGTGAGCGAGCAGACGATCCGTTTCGCCGTTGGGCTGGAAGAACCGGAATTGCTGTGGAGCGATTTGCAGCAGGCGCTGCACGCCGCGAAGCGGTAATATCCCGCAGGCGCTCGTGATCGGGGCGGCCGGGCTCGGCGATTGCCAGGTGGCAATGCTGCTCCGCCGCCTTGATCATGAAGTTGACGAGGGTTCTGGAGACGCCGAGTTCGGCGGCGATATCCTTCTGCGGCACACCGTTCAAACGATGACGGATGAAGGCGTCGTTGGTGCGCTTCGGCAGCGCCTCGAGCGAGGCAAGTACATCGCGCAGGGTCTCTGCGGCGACCAGTTGATCGAGAACGGTGGGGATGGGCGCCGTCATTTCTTGAACCTGGTCAATCGACCTATAGTTGTTCACCTGCTGGCGTCGTCGGCGGCTCTCGTCGAGGGCGAGATTATACACCATCCGAAATGCGTAACCGATCGGGCAACGGATGTCGTCGGTTTTGACCCCGTAAGCTTTTATCACTCCGTCCTGAAATATATCCTCAGAATATGACCTTGATTTGACAACGCTTTCAATCGTTTTAAGGAGTTTATCCTTGTTTTCGATCATGGCGTTGACCACGGCATTTCCATTCACATCACGATGCGATGCTCGCATTGTCCTGTACCCTTTTTACAAATGGAAAATCAGGCTCTGTCGTTGCTGGTGAGTGCGGTCTTGGCGTTCCTTTCTCGAAGGAAGCTACACGATGTGATTGCAGTGTCTATTTTAAGGTGATAACAGGAGTCAAGTTTAAATCGACCGAACGAAGGCGAGAAAAAATGGGACGAACAGTTGAGATCCTGACGGGCAAGGCAGAGCTCTGCCGATCGATCATGGGGGCCCTGCCCGACTGGTTTTCAGAGCCGGAAGTGATCGAGGCAAGCGCCCTTGCGGTCGAGGACCTGCCGGTGTTTGGATATATCGAAGCGGATGTCGTCACCGCCTTGATCGCCCTGAAGCCGCACCTGCCCGGCGCCGTCGAGATTGCGCTGATCGCGACGCGGCCCGAATATCATGGCCGCGGCGCCGGGCGCCATCTCGTCGATGCGGCCGAGCGCTTCGCCCATGACTCCGGCGCCCGGCTGCTGACGGTCAAGACGCTGGCGCCGCGCGGCCGCGACGAGCCGCAATTCGAGGCGACGCGGCGCTTCTATGACCGGACCGGCTTCGTCAGGGCCGAGGTCTTTCCAAAACTCTGGCATGAGGACCATCCGTGCCTGTTCATGGTCAAACCGCTCACGGAGACGCAGCCGGGCAGGACCGCGCTTTGAGACGACGTGACTTTCTTCTTGGCGCGCTGGCAATGACCGGCGCGCCCACCATCGCACGCGCCGGCGATGCCAACATCGTTTCGCTCGATTATGGGCTGGCATCGACGATGCTGGCACTCGGCAGCGTGCCGCGCGCGATCGCTTCCCTCAGGAACTGGCCGGAATGGGTGGTCGAGCCGGCGATGCCCTCAGGCGTCGTCGATATCGGCACCACTGCCGAGATCAATCTCGAAGTCCTGACAAGTCTGCGGCCATCACTCATCCTCAGCACGCCCTTCCTTGCGGCGCTGGACGAAAAACTGTCCCGGATCGCGCCGGTCGAAACCTTCACCGTCTATGCCGAGAATGGCGACGCGCTCGACCGCTCCTACGCCGAAACACTGCGTCTCGGCGCCATGATCGGGCGGCAGAGGGAAGCGGAGGCATTTCTGTCCCGCGCCGACGCCACGTTCGGCCGGCTGCGCGACCGGATGAAGAGCCTGTCCGCGCCGCCGGTCGCCGTCATCAACTTCATCGACCAGAGGCATGCGCGCATCTATGGCGGCCCCGGACTTTACGGCGGCGCGATGCGCCGGATCGGCCTCGAGAACGCCTGGAAGGGCGAGGCGAGCTACTGGGGATTTCAGACGATCGGCCTTGAACAGCTCGCCGAACTCGATGAAGAGGCGCATCTTGTCGTCGTTTCGCCACTGCTTCCGCCCGATATCCTGACCCGGCTTTCCGAAAGCCCGCTCTGGACCAGCCTTCCCTTCGTCCGGCGGCAGCGGATCTCGGTCGTTCCAGGCGTGCTGATGTTTGGAATGGTCCAGGAAGCCCTGCGCTTTTCGACTTTGATGGTCGACGTTCTGGAGACTGCCGCCTGATGAAAGCGCAAATTTCCGGCTTTGGCGCGCCCGCCCTCACGGCGCTGCTGCTGTTCTCAGGCCTCGGCCTAGCTCTCCTCGACCTGCTCCCGGCGCTGCCGCATCTGGAGGCAGCCGGCGGATACGACGCCCAGCACCTTCTCCTTCTCTATTCGACGCTTCCGCGCATGGCGACGGCCCTGATCACCGGCGCCGCCCTCGCGCTGTCGGGCACGATCCTGCAGCAAGTGCTGCGCAATCCGCTCGCTTCGCCGACGACGCTCGGCGTCTCGGCCGGCGCCAATCTGGCGCTGGTATCCGTCATGCTCGCCTTTCCGTCGCTGACGGGATGGGGCCGCGATGCGGTCGCGCTTGCCGGAAGTGCTGTTGCTGCATTCGCCATCTTCTCGATCAGCGCCCGGCACGGATTTTCGCCCTTTTCCCTCATCCTGTCGGGCATGATCATCGGCCTGTGGTGCGGCGCGGCGGCGGCCATTCTCATTCTGATGAACGATCAGTATCTCTCCGGGATCTTCATCTGGGGCGCCGGATCGCTCTCGCAGCAAAGCTGGGCGATCCCGATATCGCTGCTGCCTAAGGTCGCCCTGCTCGCCGGCCTTGCCTTTCTCGCCGCGAGGCCGCTGGCGCTGAGCCAACTCGGCGATGCTGGCGCGACGAGCCTCGGTCTGCCGATCAAATGGTCGCGCGGCTTCATCCTGGCGATCGCAATTGCGCTGAGCGCCCTGGTCACCAGTGCCGTCGGCGTCATCGGCTTCATCGGGCTGGTCGCCCCGCAGATCGTCCGGCTGGCCGGCGCACGCCGCGTCGTCAGCCAATTGATCTGGTCGCCCATTGCCGGCGCCGGCCTTCTTCTTCTGACGGATGAGGCGATCAAGCTCCTTGCTCCCGGCGACTTCGTGCCGACGGGGGCAGTAACCGCGCTGCTCGGCGGACCGATCCTGATCGCTCTGCTGCCGCGTCTGGCGACAACAACGCGCGCGCTGCCCGAGTTGGCCTCCCCACGGCATGTGGCCAGCAACGGAGCGGCAAGCTTTGCTCTGCTGTTTGCCCTGGTCGTCACATTGGCGATTGCCGCAATCTTCTTCGGCCGCACGCCTGATGGAGCCTGGACATGGCTGCCCGCAGCCTCATGGGATGACATCCTTCCTCTTCGGCTACCGCGAGTCGCCGCCGCCTTCGGCGCGGGAGCCGTGCTTGGCGTCACCGGCCTCATTCTGCAGCGGCTGACCGGAAACGAAATGGCAAGCCCCGAGGTGCTCGGCGTATCAGCGGGAGCAACACTCGGCGTTGCCGCCTCCATGTTCGTCTTTGCTGCACCGGGACTGACTATTCAGCTTTCCTTTGCCGGCGGCGGGGCTCTCCTCGTGCTGACCTTGATCTTCCTCCTCGGCGCGCGTTCGGGCTTCGGCCCGATCCGTGTGCTGCTCGCCGGGATTGCCTTCGGCGCGATCCTCGACGCCGGGATCGGCGTTCTTGCCGCCAGCGGCGACCCGCGCGGACTGGCGCTCATCCGTTGGATGTCGGGCTCGACCTATTTCGTCGACAACACCGTTGCCGCAAGCGCCCTGCTGGTCGCGCTCGCCTGCCTGGCCGCAGCCTTCCTCGCCAGTAGATGGCTTGCCCTTCTGCAACTCGGATCGGAGACGGCGAGCGAACTCGGGCTCAGGATCGCTCCCGCACGCGGCACGTTGTTTGCGCTTTGCGCGCTCATGACGGCCGCATCCACGCTGGTCGTCGGCCCCTTGAGCTTCATCGGATTGATGGCGCCTCACTTTGCCCAAGGGCTCGGTCTTCGCCGGCCCTCCGGCCAGCTTCTCGCGGCCGCCCTGATCGGGGCGATCCTGCTCGTCATCGCCGACTGGACCGGGCGCATGATCGCCTTCCCCTATCAGCTCCCGGCAGGATTGATCTCGGCTCTCGTGGGAGCCCCGATGTTGCTCATCATTCTCAGACGAAGGTCGTGATCGCGGCCGTCTCCGAGACGGCCGGCATCTGCGTCAATGCCGCCCGTCCGGCAGCGGACAGGCTTCGCCGCAGCCGCCGACACCCGGCAGATTGTAGCGCAGGCAGCAGACTTTGCGGCGGGCGAATTCCAGCCCGCATTGCTGGCGCGCCATGCGGATCATGCCGAACATCGGGTTGCGCCCGCCGCCCGGCCACTCGGCATCGTTCAGCAGCGCCAGGCCGCCCTCGACAAGGGCGGGCTCGTGGCGGTGAGCGATCTCTTTCAGGATCCAGGAGAGATAGGCTGCGGCGTTGTTCCAGAGAAGCTTCGGCGCGACGCCGGCATTGGCAGCGATCGCCGCAATGACAGGTTCGGCATGGCCGAGCATCAGCCGGTGAAGCTCGGCTGCCGGATCGGCCGCAGCCTCCGGCCGATCGGACATCACGAATGCTTCCGGCTCGCCTGTCTGCTCATTGCAGACCAGTGACAGCCGGTCCATCTCCAGCGGCAGCGCGATGCGGTTCACGAACATATGGACGCTCGGAGCGATCGTCAGCATGCTGAAATAATAGAGCGTCCACATGGAGACGATCGCGCGGCGATCGCTGCCAGGAAATTTTTCGGCATAGCGGGCGATGATGCCGTCAAACATGTCTCGATCGCCGAGATCCCTGCAGGGAATGACAATCCCGGTCGGTGGCGCAGAGGCAAGCAGCTTGCCGCGGCAATAGGCGAACGGGCCATCGCCCACCAGGCCGTCGAGGTCGACGGCCTGGTGGGCGACAGGATGATCGGCGATCGAAGGGCGCGAGACTGCCCCGTTCATTTCTGCCGCCATGGTGCTACCACCGATACTTCAGGGTGCCGGTCATGTTGCGACCCTGGCCGAGGTAGCAGAAGCCCTCTTCGCAGACTGTTTCGCGCTCATCACCGATGTTGCGGATGTTGAAGGCTGCCGTAAGTCCTTCATATTTCTTGTCGACGGCCCCAAAATCATAGGCGAGGGCTGCGTCAACATAGAAAGTTGCGGGATTCTTCGAGGTGTTGGCGACATCCGTCCAGGTCTCGCTGATGTAGCGTACGCCGGCGCCCATCGACAGACCGTTGAAGGGGTTGCTTTCCTGGAAGGTATAATTCGCCCAAAGGCTCGCAACATGGGTCGGGGTGATGGCGGGCGTATTTCCGACGTTGTCGCCCCCGGTTATTTCCGAGTCGTTGTAGGTGTATGCGGCAATAATATCGAGGCCGTCGGCGATTGCCGCGCGGGCTTCAAGCTCGATACCTTTTCCCGTCACCTCGCCCTGCGAGTCGTAGGCGAAGGTCAGCGGGTTGGCGAGCCTCGGCTTGTTTTGCTCGACGATGTGATAGGCGACAGCCGAGAGCAGGATGTCGGAGCCGGGCGGCTGGTATTTCACCCCGAGTTCGAATTGCTCGCCCTTCGTCGGCGGAAGAATCGTGTTGGTTGCCGACCGGTTGGTGACCGGATCGAAGGAGGTAGCGTAGGAAGCAAAGGGCGCGATGCCGTTGTCGAAGAGGTAAAGCGCGCCAGCCTGCACGGAGAAGGCATTTTTGTCGACGTCCTCCGAGCTGACCGTGGGCAAGGTCGAATCTCGCGTCTGGTTCACCCAGGTCTGCCGGCCGCCGAGGTTGAAGCGCCAGTTTCCGGCCTCGATCTGGTCCATGACATAAATGCCGAGCTGCCGCATGTCGGCATCGGACGCCAATATATTATAATCCGGCGTAGCGCCCGAGACTCCATAGGTCGGATTGGCGATATCGAAGTCGAATGCCGGATCTGCGGCTCCGGCGCCGTAGCCAAAGCTCGACTGGAGATTGGTGTAGTCGAGCCCGAACAGCATCGTATGCGCAAGCGGGCCTGTATCGAACTTCGCCTCGAGCTGATTGTCGACCTGGAAAACGTTCATTTCGTCCCGGATCGCGTTGGTGCCGCGATGCGCGACGGTCCCGGTCCAGCTGGTAACACCCAGGTAGCGAGCCTCCAGATCGAGATGCGAATAACGCAGGTTCTGCCGGAAGGTCAGGCCGTTGTCGAATTCATGCTCGAATTGATAGCCGACTTGCTGCTGCTTGACCTTTTGATAGTCATAGTCGGGATCGCTCGCCCTGAGATCGAGAATCCTGCCGTCCACCGTTGTGATCGCGCCGACATTGGCGTCGATCTCGTCGGACTGCGCCAGACCATACACCGTGAAAGTCGTGCCTTCGTCAGGCTTCCAGGTGAAGGACGGCGCGAACAAATAGCGGTCGTCGGCAATATCGAAATTCGTGTCGCCGCGGCGGGCGACACCAACGATGCGATAGAGAAAATCGTCGTTGCCCTCGCTGATCGGCCCACCGAAATCGAACATCCCCTGCACCCGGTCCTTGGTGCCGTAGGTAATGCCGACTTCGCGGATCGGCTCCTCGGTCGGAAGCTTCGATATCTTGTTGACGAGGCCGCCCGGTGAACCGGAACCGTAAAGAACGGAAACCGGTCCCTTGATCACCTCGACGCGCTGCAGCTGATAGGGATCGGTGCGGAACATCCCATAATTGATGTAGGGCTGACGCAATCCGTCACGATAGTCACCGACCGTCGTGGCGTTGTAGCCGCGAATGTAGATCTGGTCGAAACGCGGGTCGAAGCCGCTCGTTCCCGTCGTCACGCCGGCGGTGTAGCGCACCGCCTCGATGACCGTCTGCGCGCCGCGCTGCACGATTTCCTTCTCGGTGGTGACCGACACGGAACGCGGCGTCTCGACGAGCGGCGTGCTGATCTTGGTCGCGCCGGCGCTGTTTTTGGCGGTGACCGACGTCCGGTCGGTCTTGCTATCAGAGGCTGCACCTTGGATGACGATCGGTTCCAGCGTCGTCGCCGTGTCGCCGGTGGTGGCGCTCTGGGCGGAAGCCGGCGATGCCGCGATGCCGGTCAGGACGATCGCCGTCGTGGCAAATAGGGTATCTCTATAAATTCGTGATACATTATTAGAAACGTTCAAAAAAACACGCGCCATTGCTTGGTCCCTACGTCATAGATGCGCGCGGAACCTATGGAGCGAAGAAAGCCTTGTCAACATAAGATGATTATTTTTGTCATCTTTTAATCGATGATTTTTGCATGTGCGGCGTTCCCGAACAGGTTGCACGCGTCTTCGAGGCTCGGCCCGGTCTCTGCCTTGGGTTCAACCGCACAAACACCAAATTGGAAGTGGACAATGCGCTCGCCGGGGACGCCGTTTTTCGCGAGGGATATGGCTACGAAGCCGGTGCCCGACGCGCCACCACCAGCCTGACCATTTGACAGATATCCTACGGTCAGCCTTTATCGGCGATGCGAGAAAGCGACCCGGCATTGACATTGAAATCGATGAAGCCGCTCACGCGCGCACTGCTTTACGGCGGTCAATGATATCGACCTGACAGTTGCCGCCGGGAGACGCTGCCTAAGTTTGCTTAACAAACGAGCTGAGCTTTGGTTCGCCAGAGGGGCGTCGAACCGAAAACCTCTACCATCCCAGTCGGGCCGATATCTTGCTGGCGGCCTCCTTCAGCAGAACGATAAAGCGGTCGACGTCGCTTTTTTGCGTGCGGAAGGCCGGTGCGCCGACATTCACCGCGGCGATCACGGATCCGTCGAATGCCAGAACCGGCACTGAGACGGAGACGAGCTGCTCGCTCACTTCACCGTAACTCACGCAAAATCCCTGGCGGCGGATCTTATCCAATTCAGCGACCAACTTGCTTCGATCCGTAATCGTACGCTTGGTCAGCCGCGGCAAGGTCTCGGGGATCATTTGCATCTGCACCTGGGGCTGGAGATAGGCGAGAAGCACCTTGTACGAGCCTGCCGTGAGCGGCCGTCTTCGACCGATCATTGCCTGCACCCGCAAGTCGCGCATCGGTTCGAACTTTGCAATACACAGGGATTCCCCATTGTCGATGATCCTGAGCTGGGTCGTTTCATTCGCCTTCTGGCCTACTTCTTCAAGAACAGGATTGGCTATTCGCACCAGATCAACCTGCGTCGACGCCGCGGTTCCGATAATGATCGCAGTTGTCCCCAGCCGGTAAGTGCCGGTATCGCTCTTCCGCACCAGGCCGCGCCGTTCCAGTGTGCGTAACATACGCAAAATTCTCGGCTTGGTTTCACTGAGGTTCTGCGCCACCTCGGTCAGTCTGATATCCGGGTTTTTGGCGACATTCAGCAATACCTCGATGCAGACATCAACAGATTGCACGATATCGCTTTTCGACGGTGGTGTTTTGTCCATGGGATCAAAGTTTTCTCCGTGAGGAATTCCGAATAAATGGCGGCTTCTCGAATTACGCCTATCGTAACGCGCTTGTTTTGCGTTTGACAGCCCCTTGAGGCCTCCTTACCAATTTGTGTCGAGAGTAGACGGGAACCTGCTCGCACCGACCAAATTAGGTCGGCCTAAAAACGCTAAACCGGGATGGAAGAAATGGCCGCAAAAACATTGACGCGGGCAGCGATCGGGCTGCTCGGAACGATCGCTGTTCCTGCAATGGTCGCAGCACAGGAGGCCCCGCTGACGATCGGGATGTCGACGACGCCGACGACGCTGGATCCCCATGAAGACAGTTCGGCGCCAAACAATGCGACCTCGCGCCATATCTGGGACAGCCTCATAAACCTCACGGGAACGTCGGCAAATGCGCCGGAACTCGCCACCGAATGGAAGGTCGTCGACCCTACCCACTGGGAATTCAAGCTGCGGAAGGGCGTGAAATTCCATGACGGCAGCGAGTTCAACGCCGATGACGTCATTGCTTCGCTTCTGCGTGCCCGCGACAAGCCCAGCCAGAGCTTTGCTTCCTACACCCGCAATATTGTCGATGTTACGGCCACGGATCCCTATACCATCGTCGTCGAGACCAAGGTTCCGGATCCGATCCTGCTGAATTCCGTCAGCCGAATTCGCATTATCAGCGCCGATTGCAAGGAGGCGCCGGTCCAGGATTTCGACAACGGCAAGTGTGCAATCGGAACCGGGGCATATTCCTTCGTCTCCTATTCGCCAGGCAGCAACCTGACCTTGAAGCGCAATGACAGCTATTTCGCCGGCCCCTCGCACTGGTCGAACGTCACGCTCCGCTTCCTGCCCGATGACGGCGCCCGTCTGGCATCGCTTCTTTCCAACGAGATCGACATTGTCGAAACCCTTCCTGCCGATGGAATGGCACGCGTGGAAGCGAGCGATAATCTGCAGATCATCAACGGCCTGTCTTCCCGCTTCGTTTATCTTGGCCTGGATGTCAGCCGTGATGTTTCGCCTTTCGTGAAGGCTGCGGATGGTTCCGATCTCGACAAGAACCCGCTCAAGGACGAACGGGTGCGTCGCGCAATGCTGATGTCGATCAACCGGCCGGCAATCGTCGACCGCGTCATGCAGAAGAACGGCACGATGGCCGACCAATTCGTCGCCCAAGGCTATGCGGGCTATTCCGAAAAAGTCGAGAAGGTGAGCTATGATCCCGCCGCCGCCAAGGCGCTTCTGGCCGAGGCCGGCTATCCGAATGGCTTCAGCCTGACCCTGCATGGTCCCTCTGGCCGTTACGTCAAGGATGCCGAAGTTCTGCAGGCGGTCGGCCAGATGTTCACGCGCATCGGCATCAAATCGAAAGTCGAGGTCCTGCCCTGGTCGATGTATTCGGAAGCCTATTCAAAAGGCACCTACAGCACCTATTTCGGCTCCTGGGGTGTGAACACCGGCGAAACCACCAATCCGACTGTTGCGCTCGTCGCGACGCGCGACGAGAAAAAGGGGACCGGCAGATATAACGGCGGCGGCGTGTCCGATCCGAAGATCGACGAGGTGCTGGCCAAGGCCAGTTCGACGCTCGATCAAGCCGAACGCACGCCCCTTCTCGAGGAACTGTCGACCGAGACCTTCAACAACCTCTGGCTCCTCCCGATGCACTACGAAAACGTCGTGCTGGGTGCCAAGAAGACCGTGTCCTACACCCCGCGCGGCGATAAATATACGCTCGCTTACGACGTGAAGCCGGCGGACTAATGCATGTCGTCCAAACGCGTGCCGCGGTTTTGGGACAAATAAAGATTTGAAGTGCGTCGCATCGATCCAATCGATGCGGCGCGGTTTAAAACAGCAGCATGGGCCGCCGAGGCCGCCCTTTCTTCATCTCCCAGGAGACATTCATGCAGGAACTTGGAACGGGCGAAGCCGTCGCCCGGGCGAAGGCCATCTATGACTATGGCCAGACGGCCATCTTCGCCTCTCAGGCCGATCCCCGCCTCCATATGGTGCTTTATGTGCCGCCGACGGCGGCGGACGGCCGCAAGCTCGACCTCCTGGTCGCGGTCCACGGCACCGGGCGCACGTCGGCCATCGACTTCCGCGACGGTTTTGCCGAATTCGGGCTCTACAACGACTGTGCCATCCTTTGCCCGATCTTCCCGGTTGGCGTTCTCGGTGATGGTGCGCGTTCGGGCTACAAGTTTCTCGAGGAAGGCGACATCCGCTACGATCGCGTCGTCCTTGCCATGGTCGAGGAAGTGGCCGAAAAATACCGTCAGGACTGGTCTAAATTCGCCATGTTCGGCTTCTCCGGCGGCGGCCATTTCGTGCACCGTTTCGCCATCCTCCATCCGGAAAAGCTCTGGGCGGCATCGATCGGCGCACCTGGTTCCGTCACCCTTCTGGATCCGACGCGCGACTGGTGGGTCGGCATCCGGGATCTGGAGGCGCGCTTCGGCAAGTCCTTCCGGCCGGAAGAGCTCGCCAAGCTGCCGGTGCATATGATCGTCGGCGACGCCGATCTGGAGACTTGGGAAATCACCCATAAGCCGGGCGGCAAATACTATATGGATGGCGCAAACGATGCCGGCAAAACGCGGCCCGAGCGGCTTGCCGCCCTGGCGAGCTCATTCCGCGAAGCGGGTGTCGTTGTGACGTTCGATCGTGTTCCGGGTGTCTCTCACGACCGGATGAAAGTTCTCGGTAACGTCAAGGCCTTCCTGGCAAAGGTGCTGAAAGATCGGCGCGCGAAATGAGAAATGCTACGATCGTGGCGCCTCAGCCGGAGGCAGTCGAAGCCGGCGCGGAAATTCTCGAGCGCGGCGGCAATGCCATCGACGCAGCACTCGCCTGTGCCTTCGTCCAGGGCGTGGTCGACCCGCAAATGGCGGGCATTGGCGGCTTCGGCTCCATGCATGTCTACATGCCGAAAAAGGGCGTGCACGAGATCCTCGAATTTTATGCGCGCGCGCCGCTGAAGGCTGCGCCGGACATGTGGCTCGACAAGATCAAGCACCAGAGCCGCGACGGCTTCGGCTACGTTCTTGAAGGCAATATCTCCGATATCGGCTACCTTGCCGTCTGCACCCCCGGCTCGCTGAAGGGCTATGAGACCGCGCTGCGCGACTACGGCACCTTCGAGTGGGCCGATCTCATCAAGCCGGCCATCCGGCTGGCCCGCAACGGTTTCATGATCCGAAACCACATGCATTGGTATTGGGCCAAGGACCAGGCGAACGACGGTTTCGCCAACACGATCGACAAGCTGCGCTTTTCCGCAACGGGGCGGAAAACCTACTTCGACGCCGACGGCATGCTCAAGAACGTCGGCGACCTGCTCGTCAACAAGGATATGGCGCAAACCCTCGAACGCATCGCGCAAAGCGGCGGGTCGGACATTTTCTATCACGGCGACCTGGCCGAACAGATCGCCGACGATTTCAAGGCAAATGGCGGTTTGATCGATCGGGAAGATCTGGCGCGCTACGAATTGTCGAAGGTAAAACCCGTTTGGGGCGACTATCGCCACAACCGCATTGCCACCTCACCGCCCCCGGGCTCAGGTTTCCCGATGCTGGAACTCCTGCATATCATGGAGCAGTTCGACGTCGGCTCGCTGCAGCATGGCAGCGCCGAGCATGTCCGCATCCTGTTCGAAGCCATGAAGCGAATGACGATCGACAAGGACGCGCATATGGGCGATCCCGCCTATGTCGACGTGCCTTATGAAAGGCTGCTGTCGAAAGAGCATGCGCAGGCGCATGCCCACGCGATCAAGGCAGGCGAGGTCGCCAGCGTTTCGCGTCTTGATGGCTCGCAGCGCGACACCACCCACATCTCGGTGATAGACAAGGACGGCAACGCCGTCGCGATGACCCACACCCTCGGCAGTCCCTCGGGCGCGATCACCGATGGCCTCGGCTTCATGTATAATGGCACGATGAGCCGCTTTAATCCGGTTCCGGGCAAACCCGGCTCCATCGCGCCCGGCAAGCGGCGTCCAAGCTCGGCGGCACCGACGATCGTCTTCAAGGGTGACGAGCCCAGCATCGTCATCGGAGCGCCGGGCGGCAGCTATATAGCGCCCGCCGTTGCGCAATGCCTGATGAACATGATCGATTTCGACATGTCCGTGCTCGAAGCCGTCTCGGCGCCGAGGATCGTAGGGGTGTCAAACACGATCGACATCTGCAATCGTATTCGACACTCTGTCGAGGACGAGCTGCGGACGCAGGGCTACCAGGTGGCGCGGTCGCCGCAGACATACGCATTCGCCGCAGTCCACGCGATCAAGATTGAAGGCGGTGTCTCCAAAGGCGCCGCCGATCCGCAGCGCGACGGAATGGCGATCTCCGTCGCCTAAGGAGAGGTTCGATGATCACATCCATTATCAGGCGATTGATACAGGCGCTCTTCGTCGTTGTCGCGATGACGATCATTGTCTTCATCGGCGTCAATGTGATCGGCAATCCGGTCGACATCCTCATCAACCCCGACGCCAATCAGGCGGAGCGGGCACGCGTTATCGCGCATTACGGTCTCGATCAGCCGCTGTGGAAACAGTATCTGCTCTTTCTCCAAGGACTTCTGCACGGGGACTTCGGCAACAGCTTCGTTTATGGGCGGCCGGCGCTGGGTCTGATCCTCGAACGTCTCCCGGCAACGCTCGAACTGGCGATCACGGCTCTCGGCATCGCGCTCTTGTTCGGCTTGCCGCTTGGGCTGTATGCGGGGCTCTACCCCAATCGGATTTCCTCCAAGCTCATCATGAGCGGCTCGATTCTGGGCTTCTCGCTCCCGACCTTCTGGGTCGGCCTCATGCTGATCATGGTGTTTTCCGTCGAGCTCGGCTGGTTGCCGACGAATGGCCGCGGCCCGACGCAGGAACTGCTTGGTGCACAATGGTCGTTTCTGACCGGGGACGGCATCCGGCACCTTTTATTGCCGGCCTTCAACCTGGCTCTGTTCAAGACGTCGCTCATTCTGCGGCTGACCCGTGCCGGCGTGCAAGAGGTGCTGCCCCAGGACTATGTGAAGTTTGCCCGCGCCAAGGGATTGCGAGAGCGGCGGATCATTTCCGTGCACGTTCTCAAGAACCTGATGATCCCGGTGGTGACCATCATCGGTCTCGAGTTCGGGTCACTCATCGCCTTTTCGGTCGTCACCGAAAGCATCTTTGCGTGGCCGGGCATGGGCAAGCTGATCATCGACTCGATCAACCTTCTCGATCGCCCCGTCATCGTCGCCTACCTGATGATGATGGTGCTGCTCTTCGTCGTCCTCAACTTCATCATCGACATCTGTTATACCCTTCTGGATCCGCGGGTCCGGCTGGAAGGAAAGGCTTGACCCCATGGCCGAACCACACACGCAAGACACAAGCGCTCCAACGCCCGAACCCAGTCGTCTGTCGAAAGGGGTCGCGGATTTCTTCAGCTCTCCGGCAGCCGCGATCGCCTTCCTCACGCTGCTGATCATCTGTTGCCTGGCGCTGTTTGCGCCATGGATCTCTCCACAAAATCCCTATGATTTGATGCAGCTCGACATCATGGATGGACGACTGCCGCCGGGGTCGGAATCCATGACCGGGCTCGTCTATCACCTCGGTACCGACAGCCAGGGCCGCGATATCCTGTCCGGCATCCTCTATGGGCTGCGCACCTCTTTGCTGGTGGGTGTTCTGTCGGCTTTCGCCGCTGCCATCATCGGAACCTCCGCCGGATTGTTCGCGGCTTACATGGGAGGACGCACGGAAACCGCGATGATGCGGCTCGTCGACCTGCAGCTCTCTTTTCCCACCATATTGATGGCGCTGATGATGCTCGCCGTGCTCGGCAAGGGCGTGCCCAATGTCGTGATCGCACTGATCATCGCCGAGTGGGCGACCTATGCCCGCACGGTCCGCGGCACCGCTCTGGTCGAGCGCGAGAAGGAATATATCGAGGCGGCCCGGATGCTGCGCCTGCCCGGATGGCGCATCCTCTTCAGGCACCTGCTGCCGAACTGTCTTGCGCCGGTCATCGTCATCGCCACCATGCAGATCGCCAGGGCAATCGGTCTCGAAGCAACCTTGTCCTTCCTCGGTCTCGGTGCATCCGTGACCGAGCCCTCGCTCGGCATGCTGATCTCGACAGGCTACCAGTATCTTCTGACGGGCCTCTACTGGATCAGCTTCTTTCCTGGCATTGCCCTTCTGGTCACGATCGCGGCGATCAATCTCGTCGGTGACCGGCTGCGTGATGTGCTCAACCCGAGGAACATGTCATGACCCCATTGCTGCAAGTGAGCAATCTTGTCACCGAATTCGGCGGCGGCAGGGGACGCCCCAGCCTTTGCGCCGTCAACGACGTGTCGTTCACGGTGGAGCGCGGCAGGGTTCTGGGTCTTGTGGGAGAATCCGGATCCGGAAAGTCGGTGACCGGCTTCTCGATCATGCGGCTCCTCGATAGGCCCGGCCGGGTGGCCGGCGGCCAGATCATCTTCGACGGCGCCGACATCGCGAAATATTCGGACGAGGAGATGCGGCAGCTGCGCGGCAAGCGGATCGCCATGGTATTCCAGGATCCGATGATGACGCTCAACCCGGTCCTGACCGTCGGTACGCAGATGGTGGAAGCCGTCCAGGCGCACGACCGCGTCTCGAAGGATGCAGCCCGGCAGCGGGCGCGGGATGCTTTGGCGCTGGTCGGCATACCAAGCCCCGAAGAAAGGCTTGCCGCCTATCCTCATCAGTTTTCCGGCGGAATGCGCCAGCGCGTGGCGATTGCCATTGCGCTTCTTCACAAGCCGGACCTTATCATCGCCGACGAACCGACAACGGCGCTTGATGTGACGATCCAGAGCCAGATCATTTCCGAATTCCAGAGGCTCACGGAAGAGGGAAATACGGCGGTGATCTGGATCACCCACGATCTGGCGATCGTCTCGAGATTGGCCGACGAGATCGCCGTCATGTATGCCGGCCGTCTCGTCGAGACCGGACCGGTGGGCAAGGTTCTGACCGATCCTCACCATCCCTACACTGCCGGTCTGATCGCGTCCGTTCCTTCGCAAAACAGACGCGGAGAGCCCCTCCACCAGATTCGTGGCATGACGCCGGCAATCAACCGCCTTCCACAAGGATGCAGTTTTCGTACGCGCTGTGACCGGACGACCGACGGCTGTCTGGTCATGCCGGCGCTCATGCAGGAAGGCGACCGCTCCTTCCGCTGCATTCATCCCGTTACGAAAGAGATAGCATGATGACGGCGATCGCCACGCCCCTGATCGAAGCGAGGAACGTGTCGCAGCGCTTCGGAGCCAAGCCCGACCTCGCCGCCAAGATCGCGCTCAAGCTCAGGCTGGCCAAACCGGCACCTATCGTTCATGCGCTCGATAATGTCAGCCTGAGCATTCGACCCGGAGAGGTTGTCGGCCTTGTCGGCGAGAGCGGCTGCGGAAAGTCGACGCTCGGCCGCGCCATTGCAGGGATCACGTCGCCGAGCCAGGGCCACATTCTCTGGAAGGGGATCGACCGAAGCGCCATGTCGAAAGGCGAACAGCATCAGTTCGGTCTCGCCAGCC
Source organism: Rhizobium sp. M10 (assembly GCF_002531955.1). NCBI lineage: Bacteria > Pseudomonadati > Pseudomonadota > Alphaproteobacteria > Hyphomicrobiales > Rhizobiaceae > Rhizobium > Rhizobium sp. M10. The sequence continues at coordinate 204,961 of NZ_NWTA01000011.1, forward strand.
AGATGATCTTCCAGAACCCGATGGCGGCTCTCAATCCGCGCATGACCGTCGAGGAGCTTATCTGGGAAGCGCCTCGAACGCATGGACTTGCCCGCTCGACGGAACGCGACGCCTATGTCGACAGATATTTGATGCTGGCCGGTTTCGACCCGGCCATGAAAAAGCGATACCCGCATCAGTTTTCCGGTGGCCAGCGGCAGCGCGTCAATATTGCGCGCGCGCTCGCCGTGCAGCCGAAGTTCCTCGTCTGTGACGAAAGCGTCGCAGCGCTCGACGTCTCCATCCAGGCTCAGGTCATCAACCTGTTCATGGAACTTCGCGACAAGCTTGACCTGACCTATTTGTTCGTCAGCCATGATCTCGGCGTCGTCGAACATATTTCCGACCGCGTTGCGATCATGTATCTCGGCCGGATCGTCGAAGAGGCGCCGGTCGAGGAGGTCTTCAGCCGGCCCAATCATCCTTACACGACAGCGCTCTTGGCCGAGGTGCCGCGCATTGAACCCGGCAAGCGACGGTTCAAGCCCGTCGATGGCGAACTCCCCAGCCCGATAAACCCGCCGGAAGGCTGTCACTTCCATCCGAGATGCCCGTTTGCGATGGATCGCTGCCGTCTGGAAGCGCCGGTGAAAAAGGAAATTGCACCGGGGCACCTGTCGGCTTGCCATCTCAACGATGCATAACCCGAACAACGGCACTCGCTCCTGGAACCGCGAGCGCGGTCGACCGCATACGCAGATATTTTCGAAGCGGTGTCAGGACTGCTGACAAGTATCCATCCGTTCAAATGGTCTGCGGGTTTGCAGGGTGTAGCGTTCTCCTCCCGGGTAACGATCGAAGCAAATCTATCCAGAAGACCGCAACTCGATCCCGGTCTTTAGGAAGGAGAATAATTTTCTGTTGTCCCCAATGAAAAATCTGATTTACTGATATTCCGCTGCTTGGCTTTAAGGGGGATATTGCCGATGCTGGGGACACGCAGGGAAATTTTGCTTGGTGGTTTGGCGTTACTTGGCGCTGCTGCAGTTCGGAAACCGGCATTCGCCGCGGCGTCGTCCTATTTTGACGGCACCCTCGTCGACAATGGCGTGACGTTCCGAAGGACCAACTTCGCCAAGATCGACAGGAAGTGGCACCGCCAGGTCGTCAAATATTTCAGCAGCGAGCCGATCGGCACCGTCGTCGTCGATACAAGACACCATTTTCTCTACGTAATCATGGAGAACAAGACCGCCATTCGCTACGGCGTCGGCGTCGGCCGCGAGGGGTTCAAATGGTTCGGCCGCGCCACGATCGACGCCAAATCGCTGTGGCCGCGCTGGACGCCGCCGCCGGAGATGCGCAAGCGCCATCCTGAACTGCCCGAATTCGTCGCGGGCGGCTCACCGAAGAATCCGCTCGGGCCTCGCGCCATGTATCTGCATCGTGACGGCGTCGATACCGGCTATCGCTTCCACGGCACGCTGGAGCCATGGAGCATCGGCAAGGACGCCTCCAGCGGCTGTATCCGCATGTTCAACGAAGATGCCATCGACCTCTACCAGCGTTGCCCCATCGGCACCGCGGTACAGGTTCTGCCGCATATCGCCGACCAGGCCGAAAGCACCACGCAGGTCAGCCAAACAACGCCGGTCGAATAAGGAATATCACCTGATGTCTGCTACGACCGGATACACGAGCCGCCTTCTCGCCGCGGCCATGCTCCTGGCGCTTGCCGCCTGCTCCACCACCGAGATCGCCTCCCTGGAAGAACCGACTGCGGCGCCGATGACCGGCCAGACCAATGATCCGGCGCCGGGGTTCGAAAACGTCGCGGCCGGCAGCGAAGAGGATTTCATCCTCAATGTCGGCCGGCGGATCTACTTCAAGCAGGACTCCGCCACCCTCGATTCCGTCGCCATGGCAACGTTGGATAACCAGGCCGCCTGGCTCAACAGAAACCCGACCTGGCTGCTCAAGCTGCAGGGATTTGCCGACGATTCCGGTTCTGCCTCCCAGATGGAAACGCTGTCGCAGAAGCGCGCCGACGCGGCGATGGCCTATCTCGCCTCGAAGGGCGTCGACCCGAAGCGCATGTGGGCCAAGGGCTATGGCAACGATCGAGAAGTTCGCGACTGCACGGACCGCTCCTGCAAGGTGCAGAACCGGCGTGTCGTCACCAACCTTCGTGCCCAGCCGGACGCGGCTTGATCGCAGATTGGACCACTCGACGCTCGCGTAGACGCGCCAACCGTATCCCGGGCCTCCTATTCTAAGAGGGCGGCAATTCGTAGCTGGATGGTGACGGCAGATCGCGCACGAACCTGATATCCGCAGCATTCGCAGCCACGACCAGCTGGTAATTGCCGGCTTCGGCACGGAAAGCGCCGGCTTCGACGTCGAAATAAGCGAGATCGCGCGGCCGGATTTGCATTACGGCCGTGCCGCTCTCGCCGGGCTGCAGCGATAACTTGGCGAAGGCGCGCAGCTCCTTGTACGGCCGCGCCACTTTGGTCTTCGGCGAACGCACATAGAGCTGCACCAGTTCTGAGCCGGCCCGGTCGCCGATATTGGTCAGGTCGACGCTGACGGTGACGCCATCGGAACCCATTTCGCCGGCCGACAGCCGCGGCTCGCTCCAGCGGAAACGGGTATAGCCGAGGCCGAAGCCGAAGGGGAAGAGCGGCTCGACGGCGTGTGTATCGTGATGACGATAGCCGACGAAGACGCCTTCGGCGTAGCGCACATGCCCATCCCGGCCGGGATAGACGGCGGGATCGCCTGTCATGGCCGAATTGTCGGCAAGCGTCTTCGGGAAGGTCTGCGGCAGGCGTCCGCCGGGCTCGACATCGCCGAACAGCACGTCGGCGACGGCATTGCCGAGTTCCTGCCCCGGATACCAGATGTGCAGCACGGCGCGAACCTTGCCGAGCCAGGGCATTTCCACCGGACCGCCGGTCTGCAGCACGACCACCGTGTTGGCGTTGGCGGCGGCAACCCGCTCGATCAGTTCCTCCTGTCGGCCGGGCAGCCGCATGTCGGGCAGGTCCAACCCTTCCGTATCCCATTCGCCGTCGCGGCCGACAAAGAGCAGCGCCACATCGGCATTCCGCGCCGTCTCGACGGCCGCCTCGATATCGGCCTCGCCGAGCGGCTTTTCCACACCGAAGCGCACGGCGATGAGGTTAATGCCCTCCTCGGTCGCAGTGGACGGCTCATATTCGACGATGATTTTGTATGACCGGCCGGCCTCGAGCGGCACTGCCCCGCGCTGTTCGTCATTGGCCGTGCCGAAATAGTTCTCGCCGCGCGTCCAGCCGTCGCGGCCGTCAACCATCAGTGCGCCATCGACGAAGAGCCGCGCCAGGCCGGCATTGGTCATGCCGAAGACATGCTCGCCGCTCTCCTCCGGCACGAATTGCATCGTCATCCGGGCCGAAAAATCGGCAGGGTCGAGATCGCCCGACGGCAGCTCGAACCAGAAGAATTCGCCCTTGTCGACCGTTTCGACATGCAGCGGCTCGCCCTTGCAGCCGCGGCCCTTGAAATATTCGACCGAGATCTTGCCCTTGAACACGTCGATCAGGCGGTTGTGGCGGCAGCCGACCGCGTGGCTGATGCTGTTGGCGTTGGAGAGGGCGGCGCGGATGCCGTCGAGCGGGCTTACCGTATAATGCGCGGCGATCTGCGCGCTGCCGCCGCCCATCACGCGCGCGCTTGCGGCATTGGGGCCGATGACGGCGATGCGATCGAGGGAGGTTTTGGCAAGCGGCAGGATGCCGTCATTCCTGAGGAGCACGGCGCCTTCCGCGCCGAGACGCCGGATCAGCGCCCGGTCTTCCGGCAGGTCGACCGCCCGCTCGCTCAGATCGGGTTTCTTCTCGAACGCGCCAACCCGCTCGAGCAGAAGCAGCATGCGCCGCGCCGCAGCGCGTACTGTTTCGGCCTCGACCTTGCCCTCGCGCACGGCCGCGACCAGTTTGTCGCCGCGGTCGCGCGCCGGACCCGGCATTTCGAGATCGAGGCCGGCATTGATCGTCGCTTCAGTCGAATGCGAACCGAACCAGTCGGACATGACGATGCCGTCGAACCCCCACTCCTCGCGGAGCAGCTTGGTCAGCAGCCACTGATGCTCGCTCGTATAGGTGCCGTTCAGGCGGTTATAGGAGGACATGACGGCCATGACGCCGGCGCGACGCACAGCCTGTTCGAAGGGCGGCAGGTAGATTTCGCGCAACGTCCGCTCGTCAATATCGGAAGACATGGTCTGCCGCTCGATCTCGGATTCATTGCCGGCGAAATGCTTGATCGTCGCTGCGACGCCTTCACCCTGCACGCCCTCGATATAGGCAACGGCCAGCTCGGCGGTCAGCATCGGGTCTTCGGAGTAACATTCGAAATTGCGTCCATTGAGGCCGGAGCGATGGATGTTCACCGTGGGCGCCAGCAGCACTGCGGCACCCTTGCTCTTTGCCTGGCGCGCAAGGGCTGCGCCCATCTGATGGATAAGTTCGGGATTCCAGCTGGCGCCGAGCGCGATGGCGACGGGAAAGCAGGTCGCCTTGACGCCGGCAACCAGCGAGCCGGCGCCGCGCGCCCCGTTCGGTCCATCCGTCACCTTGATCTTCGGCACGCCGAGGCGTTCGATCGGAACCGTCGTCCAGAAATCGGCGCCGGACAGAAGGGAGACCTGCTCTTCGAGCGTCATCTGGTCGAGAATGGAATCGATCATGCAAACCTCCCTGCTACGACTCCGGATCCAAGACGCGATCCGGGCGCTTTGATCATTAAACCTACCGATTACTCGGTATTTTTAAGATGTCAACTGCCACTGTCTGATGTATGGGTAGAGAGCTTGCAGGGCTGCAGGCTTGCCGATTGGCGCGTCGCCGTTAAAAGGAGGCAAACGGAAAGAGACGATGGCAGAACAAGGGACCGGCCCGAGGGAAAAGCAGCGGCGCAAATCCAGCAAGGGGGAGGCGCGCCGAGCGGAAATCCTTGCGGCGGCGATGCGCCGCTTCGCCGAAGACGGCTATCAGAATGCCGCCATTGGGGATATCGCCCAAGATGTCGGCCTGTCGCTGCCCGGCCTGTTGCACCATTTCCCGACCAAGGTCGATCTCCTGCTCGCCATTCTGGACAAGCGCGATTTGGAAAGCGCAGATTTCATCGACCACTATCGTTTGGACCTTCGGGGCCTACTTAAAGGCATGGTCGCCGTCTTCCGTCGCAACGCCGAAATGGTCGAGGTCACCAGGGCTTTCGCCATCCTCAATGCCGAAAGCCTGATGAAGGACCACCCCGCCAAGGCCTGGTTTCTCGATCGCGCCACGCAGATGCAGAAGCATATCGCCGCGACCTTCGAACGCGCCGCCGCCGATGGCTCGTTCGCCAAGAACATCGATAGCAAGGCGATGGCGGCCGAACTGATCGCCGTAATGGACGGCCTGCAGATGCTCTGGCTGCGCGACCCCGATCGCTTCGATATGGTCGGCGGGCTCGAAGCCTATGTCAGCCGCCTGCAGACGAGCCTCGGTCTGGATGGCTGAACGAGGATGGGGTGCAGATCGGAGGGCCTGGCATTTGTCGCCTGCCGGCGGTTGCCTGCTCCCCTCATGCGTCCCCTGGCGGTTACTCATTCCTTGCCGGCGGCGACTTCAAGCAACGGACATCCTACCCGACATTGCGCGGTGGCGGCTGAGGGACTTGGTAAGGCGGCGACATGCCTTTGGAGCGTTCTCGAATATAGCAGGCACAGAGATCCTTCAGACCGCGGTATGATCCAATTCCCAGAAAGCTGCTCAGCCGTATAACTGTCGTTTGCGAGACGCCGCATTTTTTTGCGACTGAAGCAGCACTTTCGAAGGCCACCATCTCCGGATGCTCAAGCATCCGCCTTGCAACCTGTTCCACCTGGTTAGGGAAAAAGATCCTTCCTTCGGCAATGGACTGCTTTAGTTCCTGAAAGGTTTGAGGACGTTGATCTTTCATAGGACGCGTGGCTGACATTTGGCGCCTCCGTGGCAGATGCATTTCGCGCAGGACAAGTCGATTATGCATTCGTGGAGTCGGGCGATGCAGGCGAGCCACGAGGAGCGAACTGCACCGCCTTGACGTCAATCGACGGCAACTGGCCTGCCTGTCTGCCAGCTCACTGTGGCGGCCTCCGCTAGTTTTTGAGCCTGAAGCCCATCCAATCCACCTGGCCTCGGCGATGGGTTGCCGCTGTCGATCGCTTCGATGAAGGCATTGATCTCGTTGGCATAAGCCTGCGCGTAGCGTTCGAGAAAGAAATGTTGAACGGGATCGCCGCTGATGCCGTTCGCATTGGAAAGCTCGACGCTCGTCGCGGCGATATTCTTCGCTGCAAGCATACCGGCAGCACCATGGACTTCGATGCGCTGGTCGTATCCATAAGTCGCCCGGCGCGAATTGGTGATGACAGCAATGCGGCCCGAAGCCGTCTGCATCTGGACGGCGGCGGTATCCACATCACCCTCGGCCCCGATCGCCTTGTCGACGAGCGAGGATCCGAGTGCGTTCACGACCACGAATTCCTCGCCCATGAGGAAGCGGGCCATATCGAAGTCGTGGATCATCATGTCGCGGAACAGGCCACCGGAGGATTTGACGTAGTCGGCAGGCGGCGGCGCCGGATCCCGGCTGGTGATCGTCACGATCTCGATCGCGCCGATATCACCGCGGCGCAGGCGGGCCTCCAAACTTGCGAAGTTCGGGTCAAACCGGCGATTGAAGCCGATCATCAAGGTCGACCTGTTTTTCTCGACAATCTCGAGGCAGGCATTGATGCGGTCGACCGACAGGGATACCGGCTTTTCGCAGAGGATGGCCTTGCCGGCGCGCGCCGCCGCCTCGATGAGATCGGCGTGGCTCGGGGTCGGCGTCGCGATGAGGATCGCATCGACGTTCGAGGAGTTGATGACATCCTCCGCCTCGGCAACCTCGGCGCCCGTCCGTGCGGCAAGCTCTTCTGCTGATGCCTTGAAGGCATCCGCGACATAGGCAAGCTTCGCATTGGGGTTCGCCGCGATCGTTGTTGCATGCACTTTGCCGATCCGGCCGGCGCCGATCACTCCAAATCTGATCATTGATGTCCCTCCATGATATGTAAATCTTGACTATCGAAACATTCAAACGGTGAAGGCGTCGCGGAAGCGGGCAAGCGCCGTCTCATCGTCTCCGGACGCCCATGCCTCCATGCCGATCGTGCCGCGATAGCCCATGTCCTTGAGCGCGCGGGCAATTGCCTTGTAGTTGATCTCGCCGGTGCCCGGTTCCATGCGACCGGGCACATCCGCCACCTGGATCTCGCCGATATAGGGCAGCGCGCGCCGGCATAGCTCGATCAGGTTTCCTTCGCCGATCTGGGCATGATAGAGGTCCAGATTGAGCTTCAACGCCGGCCGGTTAACGGACGAGACGAGCGCGAGCGTACCCTCGGCCTTGGCAAACGGCGTCCCGGGGTGATCGACTGCCTGATTGAGGTTTTCGAGCACGAAGGTCACACCCTCCTGCTCCCCGAGGTCGGCGATGCGGTTCAGCGTATCGCGCGCCCTGAGCCACATGGAACCAGTCACTTCGTCAGCCTTGACGACCGGCAGTCCATTGCCGTCGAGACCCGTACCGTGCAGGTTGAGACGTGGGCAGTTCAGCTCCCGGGCAATCGGGATCGATTGCTTCGCGGTTCGCAGCAATTCTTCTGCGCCATCGTCGTCGGCGAGCGTGCCGGTCACATAGCCAGTCATCGACGAGAAGACCGCCCCGGATCTCGCAAGGGCTGCGATGTCATGCTTCGTCCAGTCCCAGATCTCGGCCTGGAAGCCGAGTTCGGTGATCCGCTTCAGCCTGTCGACAACAGGAAGCGACTTGAAAACCATCTCGGCGCAGACCGCGAGCGTGAAGGGGGATGAGATATTCGACGAACCGTCGTTCATGACCGTTTCCATGTTTGATGACTGAGAAAGCGGGCAGCCTTTGAAAGCCAATGGTCGCCGCCTCCGGGTAAAGCCAAGGCGCTAGATGGTACCGCCGAGCTCTTCGGACAGTTGCTGCAGTTCCTTGCCGCCGGCCATGAGGTTCTGAAGCTCGTCCATCGCGATATCCGCCTTGGCAAAAGTGCCGAGCGTCTGGCCGCGATTGAGGATAGTGAAGCGGTCCGCCACGGCATAGGCATGCCGAACGTTATGGGTGATGAAAATCACGCCCAGTCCGTTCTGTCGGACCTGGTGGATGTATTTCAGCACCATCGAGGTTTGTGCCACGCCGAGCGCCGATGTGGGCTCGTCGAGAATAAGGATCTTTGCGCCGAAATAGACCGCGCGCGCAATCGCAACGCATTGGCGTTCGCCACCGGACAAGGTGCCCACCGCCTGATTGGGATCGCGGATATCGATGCCGATTTTGCTCATCTCTTCACGGGTGACATCGTTGCAGTGCGCGAGGTCGAAGTGACGGAATGGGAAGATGCCTTTGCGCGGCTCCCGCCCCATGAAGAAATTACGGGTGATCGACATCAGCGGAATCATGGCGAGATCCTGATAGACCGTCGCAATCCCTGCATCGAGGGCATCGCGCGGGCTACGGAAATTGACCGGCTTGCCTTCGACCAGAAAGACACCTCCGCTTGGTCGGACGACACCGGACAGCGTCTTGATCAAGGTGGATTTGCCCGCGCCATTGTCTCCGAGGAGACAAAGCACCTCTCCGGCCGACACTTGCATCGACACGCCGTTGAGAGCGATCACGGAGCCGTAGTGCTTGACGATATCGGTTACTTCGATGATCGGTGTTCGGTTGTTGACGTCTGGCATGATCAGCGCTCCCCGGTAACCTTGCGGCGGATGAAATTGTTGAAGAGAACAGCCAGCAGCAGCATCGAGCCGAGGAAGACCTGAAACCAGTCGGAGTCGAACCTGGTATAAGTCAGGCCGATGGAAACCGAGCCGAAGATGATGGCTCCGAAGAAGGCGCCGATCGCCGAACCATAACCGCCTGTGAGCAGGCACCCGCCAATGACGGCGGCGATGATCGCCTCGAACTCTTTCTGAAAACCGCGCCGGGCGTCGGTTGAGCCGGCGTCAAGCACGGTGATGATGGCGACCAGCGCGGCAGCACACGCCGTCAACGCGAACAGGCCGGTTTTCACCCTATGGACCGGGACACCTGAGTTTCTTGCTGCATTCGGATCGCCACCGGCTGCGAAGATCCAGTTGCCCATGCGGGTGCGCAGCAGGACCCATGTTGCAGCCAGGGCAAGCACGACGAACCACAGGACCGACACGGGGATGCCCGTGACCTTCGGCAGGCCGTTCGGGAACTTGTCGATCAGGTCGTGATCTGCGAGCCAGACGAATACGCCCCTCAGCGCATCGCCGGAAAAGAGCCCGAGCAGCGGACTGTCCTTCACATGGTCGCCGATGCCGCGAAGCTGCGTGGAGCCGCCGGTGGCCCATTTCAGACCAACGAGGGTCAAGCCGCGCAGTATGAAGAGAAATGCCAGGGTCACGATGAACGACGGCAGCCTGGTGTGAATGACGATCTGCCCATTGATCGCGCCCATGAACGCCGCAAACAGCATTGTCATGACGATGGCAACCGAAAGCGGTTGACCAAAATTGGTCAGGATGACGCCGAAGATCAGTCCTGCAAAAGCCACCATCGAGCCGATCGAGAGATCAAACTCTCCGCCGATCATGAGCAGTGCCGCCGCAATGGCGAGGATTCCCAATTGCGATGCCGGCGCCATGATGGTCATCAGGCCCGAAAGAGAAAACATCGTCGAATCTGCAGTGAGAAAGAAAAAGACGATGACGAGAACAAGGCCCGCCACGGCGCCCAATTCGGGCCGCCGCATCATATGTGTTAAAAAACTCACTTGTTTGACGCGCTCATCGACCGTCGGCGCGGCCGCCGTGTTCTGCTCAAGCGAAGCCATAACTCCTCCCGTGGAATCTTTGTTTTGAGGTAGCGGCGGCGCTGCTCGGCAGCGCTCTGTCAACGAACCCCCTCCCCTTGAGGGGGAGGAGATTCTGAGAGAATGCCTTCCGTCAGTTCTGGTCAGCGAATGCCCTTGGCGGAAAGATCGACGACCTGGGCGGCCTTTTCCTTGGTGATAAGATTGGGGCCGGATGGCACATTACCTCCAGGGATCAGCCCGTATTTGGCGGAGTTGGCCAGAAACACGACAGGCAGATAGCCCTGCAGGAACTGCTGCTGATCGATCGCGAAGGCTGCCTTGCCGTCGGCCACTGCCTTCAGGAAATCTGCCGAAAGGTCGAAGGTCGCAACGTTGACCTTGCCGGTCATTCCGACATCCTCGACAGCCGCCAGAGACGGCTCGCCGGCGGTGCCGGCGCCGAGCGCCATGACGGTATCGACAGCGGCATTGGAACTCAGTGCCGCTTTGACCTTTGCCCGGACGTCGGCCGGATCGTTGCTGACGGGCAGAACCGTAACCTTGCCGCCAAAACCGTCTGCGAAGCCCTTGCAGCGCAGATCGAGCGCGACATTGCCGACCTCCTGATTGACGCACAAACCTTCTTTGCCGCCCAACTCATGCAGCTTTGCACCGGCGGCCTTGCCGGCGGTGTATTCGTCCTGGCCGACATGCAGAAGCGCCCCCAATTCCTTCGAGACGTCGGATCCGGAGTTGATCGAAATAACCGGAATGCCGGCGGCCACGGCCTTCTTGATGGACGGGCCGAGCGCCGAGGCGTCCGGGATGGAGACGATAAGGCCGTCAGGCTTCTGATTGATGGCCGCATCGATGAGCTGCCCCATTGACACCATGTCGAAGGTTTCCGGCGCCCGATAGTCGACGCCGACGCCGATATCCTTGGCAGCTGCGTTGACCCCGTTCTTAACCACGGACCAGAACGGATCATTGGCCTGGCCATGGGTGACGGCAACGATGCGAATGTCCGCTGCGTTGACGATTGCTGAAGAGCACATGAACGCGACCGCGGCCCCCGCGAGAAGCGATTTCAAACCAAATTTCATTTAACCCTCCCAAAAACAGTCCGCGTCATGCGGACCCGCGATTGCTACCGGTTGCAACTCCTTTGCTACCGGTAGCAAACTCCAACAAGTTACTTTATTGTCGGCAAAAATCAAGCATCCATTCCATTTTTATTTTTTTGTGGAATATTCATTCCAGTCGGCAGGAGATAGGCATGCGCAAACGGGCGACAGCGAAAGAGGTGGCGGAAGCCGCCGGCGTATCGAAATGGACAGTTATCCGTGCGTTTACACCAGGTGCATCCATCACCGACGCCAGCCGGCAAAAAGTGCTTCAGGCCGCCGAGGCGCTGAACTATTCGCCGAACCTTCTTGCCCGCAGCCTCGCGACAAACATCACGCATCAAGTGGCGGTTTTCGTCGACGACTTCGCCAATCCGCACAAGCTTCCGGTTCTGGAAATGCTCACCGAGCGCTTGCAGGCGGAGGGACTATTGACGGTACTGATCAATATCAATCGGCATTTCGATCACGTTCACGCGCTGATCAATGCCGACCAACGGCAATTCGACGCCGTGATTCTGTTCGGTACGGCATTTCGCGAGGAAACTCTCGGCGATCGACGCCTCGGCCCAGGTTTTCCGCCGATGTTCGTTCTTGCAAGAGACAGCCAGATTCCCGGTGTCCCTGCAGTCGCCTGCGATGCTGAACTCGCCCTCAGCCAAATGGTCGATTACCTGTTCGACAAGGGGTATCGCCGTCCGGGTTTTATGACGGGAGCAAGAACCCTGTCGACGGCACTCGGCAGGCGCCATCACTACGCGAATTTCTGGCGACGGAAGGGCGTGGGGAGCGTGGTAGAGCTGAACGCAGACCGGTACAGTGCCGATGCGGGCGCCGAGGCGGTGCGAGCCTATCTAAGCGCGACCCCCTCGTCCTCACGGGTCGATGTATTGATGTGTGAAAATGACATTCTGGCGTTAGGAGCCATGGCCACGGCCCGCAGTGAATTTGGTTGCCGCGTTCCGCAAGACCTTGCGGTGGTCGGCTTCGACAATATCGAGCTCGGCGCGGCGCCCGCCTATGGCCTGACGACTTACGAGCAGCCCACTTATGAAATGATCAACACGATCGTAGAGATGATTATCGGAGCCCGCGCCGTCGAAACAGTCACCTTGCCAGGGCATCTCGTTCCCAGACTATCCGCCTGATCGGCGGTTGACGGGAGCCGCGCCAGATACGACTTATCGGAGCATGAACGGCCCGAAGCTCCGGTATTGTCGCGCCTGGAAGCCTATGTCGGCTGGCTACCGGCGGGCCTTGGCTTGGAGGGCTGACTGGAACAATCTTCCAAGCGTGCCAACCATTCGATGATGTGGCTTACAGCTTCGCGATACCTTTGCCCGACGAGCAAGCCGGTATGCGTCGTCCCCCGAAGACCCAGATACTCACCGCCAATAAGCCGTGCCATCGCCCGGCCCCGACGATCGTCGGCTTCATTGTTGACGGCTGAGATCACCAGGGCCGGGCAGGTGATCTCGCCGCCTTCGATGGAAATTCCCTTCGCTCCGAAATGAAAGGAAAATGCAGCGAATGCCTTGCCGGATTCCATGGACAGATATTTCCGCTGGAACGCGATATCTTCGAGCGTTTCATCGGCGCTGCCTTGGTCGTCGCGCGCGGGCGCCGGCACGACAAGGCCAGGCATTCGTGGCGCAAGCTCCTGATAGGGCACCTCGTCATGCACCTGCCTGCAAATGCTGGAATCGATCAACACCAGCCCGGCAATCTCCACGCTTTCCGCCAGTTTCTGGCTGAGGATTCCTCCCATGCTGAAGCCGATTACAACAGGCGGGACCGCGCATTCTTCAACGATTTCGGAAATGGCCTGCCGGATGTCGTCCAGATAGTCCTCGAAGGTGACTTTGGTAAAATCGACCGATCGGCTTTTGTAGTGGCCGCGCAGGTTGATACAGTAGGCGCTCCATCCGGCTGACATGAAGTGAGGAACGTACTTGCTCCACATCCAGCTGCCGGTGAAGGCGCCGTGGACGAAGAGCAAAGGCGGCCGAGCGGGCCGCTCCGAACCGGCGCTTCCACGAAATATTTCCAGAAACAAGTCGATTTCCCCGATGTATCTCGCCGTGTGCTCCGGTCGTTCTTTTGCGTAGTCCCGCATGCCGTTAACTCCTGTCGATCAGGCCAGACGTCACTCACGGACAAAGGATATTTCCTACGCAATATTGATCAACGTCGGCTCATGGAATTAGATACCGGACAAAATGTCTCCAATCAGGTGTTTGCCATGGATGGTCTCGCGGGCCTTTTCGCTCTTGTCTACGCTGCCGAACAGCAGAGTTATGTCGGAGCCGCGCGCGTCGCCGGAATTTCGCCGTCGGCGATCGGAAAATCGATCGCGCGCCTCGAAGGCCGCTTGGGGGTGCGGCTCTTCAACCGCACGACGCGCAGCATCAGCCTGACCGAGGAAGGGGCGGTCCTCTACGAGCGCTACAAGCGCATCATCGACGATATGCAAGACGCAGAGGCAGGTATCCTGCGAAGCCGGCAGCGGCCGACAGGACGCCTCCGGGTCAGCGTCCCGCATATCGTCGGACACCACCTGCTGATGCCGATCCTGCCGATGTTCGCCGCGCGATTTCCGGAGATCGAACTGGACATCGATTTCGAAGACAGGGTCGTAGACTTGGTCGCCGAGGGCCTGGATGCCGTCGTGCGCAGCGGCGAACTTGCCGATGCCCGATTGATCGCCCGCCATCTCGGCGAGCAGCATTTCGTCGTTTGCGGAAGTGCCGATTATCTCGATCGTCGCGGACGGCCGCAGACGCCGAACGACCTCTCAGGGCACGCCTGCATTCACTTCAAATATCCATCCAGCGGCCGCATCGCGCCATGGTCATTCCGCGACCCATACGAGCGGCTGCTTTTGCCGAAAAGCCTGACGTTCAACAATACGGATGCCGGGCTGCGGGCGGCACAGGACGGCCTCGGGCTCGCGCATCTGCCCGTCTATGTCGCGCAGCCCCATATCCGAGCGGGTAACTTGGTTCCCGTCCTCACCGCCTTCATGGCGCCCTTCGGTTCGCTCTCGCTCGTCTGGCCTTCCAATCGCCAGCTTTCGCCGAAAGTCCGCGCTTTCGTGGATTTCGTCGTCGAGAATTTTGCCGCCCGGCCCGAGGCTTTTCGCCCGGCAGCACACTGGTCACGGTGATCCGGATGTCCTCCGCTACCCCGCGCCGAATTTCTTCAGCGCAAAATCTATAAAACTCCGTAGCTTCGGTGTCATTCGTCTGTCGGGAGCATACAGCGCGTGCAAAGGTCGAGCGGGCGGCTCGTAGTCCGGCAAGAGCCTCACCAACCGTCCAGCTTCGATCTCTCGGACCACGAGTTCGTGCGGCTGCAGGAGCACGCCCATACCTGCCACTGCGGCGGCACGAAGGGCCTCACCACTGTCTGTCGAAAATCGGCCTGTGATCGGCACCGACACAAGACCATGTGGCCCCTCGAACGACCATTGCGTGCGAAGTGAGGTGTGCGAGAACACCAGGCATTCATGCCGTTGCAGATCCTCCGGTCTGTTCAGTTTTTCCGCCGATTTGAGATAGGCCGGCGCCGCGCACAGAACCAGGCGAAGAGGTGAAAGGCCTCTCGCCAGCAATCGGCTGTCCGGGAGCTCACCGGTCCGGAAGGCGACATCGAAACCCTCCTCCACAAGATCTACTGTCCGGTTGGTGAGGCTGAGGTCCAACGACACTTCGGGGTGCTGTTTCAGATATTCCGGTAGTTCAGGTGCCAACGCGTGGCTGCCGAAGGTGATCGGTGCGCTGATGCGAAGCCGTCCTCGCGGGATCGAGCGGGTTTCAGCGATCAGCGCCTCGGCTGCCTCCATCTCCGCCAGGATGTTCTTCGCGTGTTCATAGAATATGCGACCGCTGTCGGTGAGGCTTTGCCTGCGCGTGGTGCGGTTCAACAGCTTGATCCCCAAACCATCCTCCAGCGCCCTCAGCTGCTTGCCCGCCAGCTGCGATGACAAATTGAGTAGTTCAGCGGCCGCCGATATGGAGCCGGTTTCAACGGCTTTTATGAAAACCTGCATGGAAGCCAATCTGTCCATTTGAGCCAATTCGTTTGGAATATAGATTTTATATGACTATTTATCCCAATTTATTTCAGACGTACAGATGCTCCCATCTCACCGCCATCCTCCGCAGAACCTGCGGTTGGCTCAACGTCACAGGAGTATTTGATGTCATCTCTAGCGAAAAAAGCAGTTCTGGCCGCTGCTTTGGGCAGCACCGCTTTAGCCTCAAACGCCGCACCCGTCGGTACGTCGGAGAGCCAAAGGCCGACCGTCGTGCTTGTGCATGGCGCATTTGCCGATGGTTCGGCTTGGAACAAGGTTATTCCACTTCTTCAAGCGGAAGGACTGACGGTCGTTTCCGTGCAGAATCCACTGACTTCACTGGCCGATGACGTCGCCGCGACACGGCGCGCACTCGACACGCAAACCGGCCCCGTCGTTCTGGTCGGCCATTCCTGGGGCGGCGTCGTGATTTCGGAAGCCGGCGGGCACGAGCATGTCAAATCGCTGGTCTATGTTGCCGCGTTCGCTCCGTCCGAAGGGCAATCGGTTGCGGATCTGACGAAGGATTATCCGGCTCCCTCGGGCTTTGCCCACATCATCGCAGACAAGGAGGGTTTCCTGACGCTCAGTCTCGAAGGGGTCGCAAAGCACCTCGCCCAGGATCTTCCGGCCGATGAGACGAGGCTGATGGCGGCGACGCAAGGTCCCGTGCGCGGCAGGAACTTCGAGGAGAACGTCAGCGATGCCGCCTGGAAGACGAAGCCTTCATGGTACATCGTCAGCGAGCAGGACCACATGATTCAGCCCGACCTGCAGAAGGCGATGGCAAAGAAAATCTCGGCTCACGTCGTGAGCTTGCCGGCAGGACACACGCCGCAACTGTCGCAGCCGGCCGACGTTGCGAAAGTTATTCTCGCGGCAACGGCAGACCTGTCGAAGTAGCAGCACCTGCTGCGCTCAGCACTGGGCGCGCCGCTTTCCAATCATATTACCGGAACGAGCGCAGGCACAAAAGGCTGCCTGCGCTCGTCGGCTGGAGCAGGATCCAGCTATCAAAACTCCTCCCATGAAGCAGCCGCGGCCGTCGCCGTCGCGGCGCGGCCGCCAAAGGCGCCGGCGAGCTTCTGGCCGAGCGCGCGCGCCGGCGAGACGACGGGTCTGCTTTGCGGGGTGGCGGCGCGTGGCGCCATCTGCGCGGCATCCAGCTTGAAACGGGCGATCAGTCGGGCGAGCTTAGCCGCCTCTTCCGCCAGCCGGTTGGCCGCGGCAGTCGATTCCTCGACCATCGCCGCGTTCTGCTGCGTCACCTGATCCATCTGATTGACGGCGGTCGAGACCTCGGAAAGACCGGTCGATTGCTCTCTGGCGGCCGTTGCGATGGAGCGGACATGCTCGTCGATCTTCACCACATGATCCTGGATGTGGCCAAGCGCCTCGCCCGTCGCCGTCACCAGCTTCACGCCGGAATGGACTTCGTCGCTGGAACGGTTGATCAGCACTTTGATGTCCTTGGCGGCGTTGGCCGAGCGCTGCGCCAGTTCACGCACCTCCTGCGCCACGACGGCAAAGCCCTTGCCGGCTTCACCGGCACGCGCCGCCTCGACACCGGCATTCAGCGCCAGAAGATTGGTCTGGAAGGCGATCTCGTCGATAACGCTGATGATCTTGCTGATTTCACCCGAGGCCTGCTCGATCCGGCCCATCGCCGAAACCGCCTGGCTGACGACGTCGCTCGACTGGCCGGTGCCTTTCTTCGCTTCATCGACCATGTGGCTGGCTTCCAATGCCCGCGCGGTCGAATGCTTCACGGCGACGGTGATCTCCTCCAAAGCGGACGAGGTTTCCTCCAGCGACGCCGCCTGTTGCTCGGTGCGCTGTGACAGATCTCCGGAAGCGGTCCGCATCTCGCCGGCGCCCCCATTGATCAGGTCGACGGCCGCCCGCACTTCGCCAAGAACGGAGCGCAGGTTGGTCATCGTTGTGTTGACGTTATTCTGCAGCCCCGCGAAAGAACCCTGGAACTCGCCGCGCATATTCTCGGTCAGGTCGCCATTTGCGAGCGCCGAAACGACCCGGCCGGTTTCCGCAACGCCGCGGTCGACCGAGGCGACGAGTTGATTGAGGCCGATGACGATGCGATTGAGATCGGGATAGCCGAACTCTTCAGGCGCGCGCTGGGTGAAGTCGCCTGCTGCCGCCGCCGTGATGACCGCGTCGACGCTCTTCTGCATTTCGATGACCTTGGCCCGCTTGTTCGCGCCGGCGGCATCGAGTTCGCGCACCTTGGCGCCGTTCTGTTTGAAGACTTCGACGGCACGGGCCATCTGCCCGATTTCATCGCCTCGGTCGGCGAAGGGAATGTCGGCGTCGAGATTGCCGCCGGCGAGATCGTTCATGCTCGCGGTGATCCGGCCGATCGGCCTTGCGATCACCCGGGCGCCGAAGACGGCAGCACCGATCAGCGTGGCGATGGTCAAAAGGCCGATGCCGAGATTGAGAAAGAGAACCAGAACGGCGGCGGTATCCGCCTCCTCGCCAGACTTTGTTGCCATCGCCTTTGCCGAATCCACTCCTTCGTCGATCAGCTTGGCCGCCTCATCCGAAAGCGCCGTCAGCCTTGCCTGAGCGTCCCTCTCCTTTGCGTCGAGGGACGTGTCACCAGCTTTGAGGGCGAGCTTCGCCTTGGCGATGTCGACCATGTCGCCGGTGGCGTTGAAAAGGCTCTCGGCCAGCGTTTTGAGCTTCACGATCCGGTCCCTGTTGACCTGCAGTCGCAGCCCGCCCATGGCATCGTCGAGGTATCTGATCACCGAGTGGTGGCGGGCCGCAAGATAATCGGCGGCCTTGGCAATCTCGTCGGCGGAGGCGGCGAGACGCAGATCGCGCACCCCGATCTGCATGCCGCGCCATGACGCCTTGGCATCGACCAGATCACGGGAAACGACCAGCTGGCCCTCCTGATATTTCGCGCTTTCGTATACATGCTGGCCGCCCTGCCAGACGGTAAGAAGCATGACAGCCACCAGGAAAATGCCGATGGCGGAAAGCGTGGCCAGTTTGGTGCTGATGCACGAAAAGATGCTTGCGGGCATGTGTCGGTTCCTGCTGAGCGCAGCAGGAGTCCTCATATCCCCTGCCCGCCACGGAATGGGTGATCGACTTCATTCGACCGCCGTTTGTGCGCCCGGCTTTTGAGAGCACCTTCGCTTTCGAAGGCTGCCCTTTTGCCGTGGCCTGGGTCCACTAACAGTCGATGAACATATAATAAAAAGTTCCACCTTCACCGCGCCGGGAACTTGGATGCGCGATCGGGATATCAAGCGCCGGAAACGGATAGGCCTGGGAACCAGCCCGATCGGACGGGCTGGTTTGAGTGACGGGGCGGATCGGAAGACGTGAACGCCAGCATCGGCTAGAGCATGATGCCGAAAAGTGTGAGCGGTTTTCGGACGACATCATGCTCTAACTCTTTAATTTAG